>NZ_PIYS01000020.1:0-34413 GCF_002835605.1 Pseudomonas fluvialis
TCACTTAAGCGGAGCAGCCTTTCGATCCACTGGATAACGGGTCTTTGAGATCTTCACCGTCCTTGGTCTTGATGGCCTTGGACGGTGATCCAGAAACAGCCCACCGATTCCTGCTCTCAGCTCCGACAATCGTGTTCCTGTTGCTGAAATCGGGTTGGCCGCCGCCATCACGATCAATTGCACGGCGATGTATTGAGCTACTGGTTTGAAGCGGATGTCGCCCGGAGAGCGGCCGAAGGCGACGGCTGCCTGACCGGCTTCGCGGCGGATGATGTTGTAGGCCAACAACAAGCCCCAGACCTCCTGGTAGACCAGCTCCGTTACCTTGCTGCGCAGGGTCATCGCATTCTGCTGCAGAGAGCTTTTGATATCCCGGAAGCCCAGCTCGATCTCCCAGCGCTCCTGATACAGCTTGGCGATGGTCTTGGCGCTGTAAGTATCCGCAGGCAGCGAGGTGAGCACTGTCTTGATCTTGTCCTTCACGGCGTAGCTGACTTCACGTACCTCCCAGTGCGTCGGCAGGTCGGGGTTGCGCTTTCGTGCCTGTGCCGACACCTTCATGCGCAGCAAACGATCGCCCTTGCCGTAACGAGCGACTTCCTCGCCAACCAGCCCTTGGCGGGCCGGAATCAGCCAGTGCCGGCTTTCCCCTGCGGCGCCCAGGCGCAACAGCAAGTCGGCACTCCAGAAGCCCTTATCGAACAGCGTCACCGACTGATTGGGAATCTGCTGCATAAACTCATCGGCCAAGCGCATCTCACTGCGCCGGTAGGGACTCACCTGCGCATCCAGAATCAGGTGCGAGCGCACGTTCATCAGGGCTACCAGTCGCAGCATGGGAAACGGCGTCTGGCGCTCGGTGGAGGTATTGCCGGAGCCGAAATGCTCTCGGAGTTCAGGCGTGTCTGGGGTGCGCAGGAGTGCGCCATCCACGGCCAATACTTGCAGGCCCTGCCAGGTATCGCCCTCATAGCGCTCGCAACCCCACTGGTTACCCGTCTGACGAAACAGCCACTCAACCGGATCGGCACCCAATCGTTTACGCGCCTCGGTGACACCGCTTCGGGCCAGCAGGTCGTGAGAGGCCAGCCCCTGGGCACAGATATTCAGGCGTCGTGCGACCTCATGCACCGGCTCGTCACGGAACAAGGCCATGCCAAGCACCAGCCAGAGCACCTGATCGCTGGGCAGACGCCGCCGCCTTATGGTGGCCTGGGCGGACAAGTCCAGAGCGGATGCCACCCACTCGATCGGGATGTTTTGGGTGAAGGTGCTCAGATCCGAGAAGTTGAACAGTTCACCTAAGTCGAGCAGTTGCTGTTGCAGAGACATAAAAAATCCGATGCCAGGGACCTGACATCGGATTTTCGGGGAAGCCCCGTCAGGGCTCAAATGCTTAAGTGAACAGCATTACGCCGCTGGCGGGTTTTTTTATGCGTGGTCGTCCCGTGTGCTGGCACGCCTCTGACGTTACCAGCTACAGAAGCAACCAACCGCCAGGTTGTTGCCGACCTTGACCTGGCGGCCGGCGACCAGTGCCTCGAGAACCGGGTCGATGAAGCTGTTGCTGCTGTTGCAGCTGGCGCCTTCGCTGTAGGGGCCGAAGTAGGCCAGGCGGCCCTGGCGATCCCACAGGGCGACGGCTGGGCTGGCCGGCAGGCTGGCACTGCCCGGCAGCTCCAGAGGTTGCAGGGTTGCCAGCATGGCCGGTAGCTGGCCGCGCGTACCGGGTTTCTGCACATGGTGGAAACGCACGCCCTGTACGGCGAAACGCTTGACCAGATCAGCCAGGTGCTGCTGGTTGCCACGGGTGCAGGGGCAGGCTGGGTCCCAGAAATGCACCAGATGGATTTCCCCGTTGCCGGCCAGGGCGCCGGGCAGCTGCAGGGCGCTGCTGTCGAATAGGGCCGCCTGCTCGTCGAAGGCGCGCAGGTAGCGTGCCTGGTACCACCACAAGGCGGCCAGCAGCGCGGCTACCCAGAGCAGTACGGCAAGGATCAGCAGGAGATTTTTGCGCGCAGGCTTCATGGCAACCACACTGGCAAGAGGGCTGCATAGCTTGCCATGTTGCGCTGTGCAGCAGAACCTGTAGTGTCGCACCGGGCGCTGTTCCGGCTATTTGACCCGCGAGGCTGTCGTCATGTCGTTGTCGTTTGATCCCGATGTATTGCGCGACCTGCTGCCCCCGCTGGAGCAGGCTGTGGAATTGCCGGCGATGCAGGCCTACCGGCAGTTCTATGGCCTGGAGTTTGCGGGTGTACAGCAGGTACGCCTGGGGCATGTCGAGGCCGCCGGCTATCGCCTGGCCGTGCAGTGCTGGCAGCCAGCCGCGGCGACGGCCAGCCTGTTGCTGCTGCATGGTTACTACGACCACATGGGCTTGTACCGGCACATCATCGATTGGGCCTTGCGTCAGGGCTTTGCGGTGCTGGCCTGTGATTTGCCCGGGCATGGCCTGTCCACGGGCGAGCGGGCCAGCATCAGTGACTTTGCCGAGTACCAGGCAGCCCTGCAGGCGCTGTTTGCCCAGGCCGAACGGATGGCCTTGCCCAAGCCCTGGCATGTGCTGGGACAGAGTACCGGCGGCGCGATCCTTCTGGATTACCTGCTCACTGGCGAGCCGCGTCCGGAGCTGGGGCAGAGTATCCTGTTGGCGCCGTTGGTGCGTCCGCGCGCCTGGAACTGGTCACGGCTCAGTTATCGCTTGCTGGCGCCGTTCGTCGATGCGGTGCCGCGCCGTTATACGGTCAACTCCAGTGACAGTGCGTTCATCGACTTCGTGCATAACCAGGACCCGCTGCAGCCACAGGTTTTGCCGGTGGCTTGGGTGGCGGCGCTGGAGCGCTGGATCGCGCGGATCGAGCAGCTGGCCCGGCCGGCGCCAGGTGGACTGCGCCCGCCGCTGATCGTGCAGGGTGGGCTGGATCGCACGGTTGATTGGCGGCATAACCTGGCGGTGCTGCAACGCCAGTTCCAGGGGGCGGAAGTCTTGCTGCTGGAACAAGCCTCGCACCACCTGGCCAATGAGCAGGCGGCACTGCGTGAGCAGTATCTGGGGTTTCTCAGTCGACGGCTGCAGGCGCCGGGCTGGCCGGCGCTGGGTTGAGGGCGGCGCGCAGGGCACCGAGTGCCGCCTGGTAGTAGGCCTGGCCCTCTGCGGATTCGGCGAAGGTGACAAACTCGGCCAATTCCTGGTCGTTGAGGTCGCGATAGATGAACAGCAGGCTGTTGCCCAGGTCGCTGTCGATTTGCGCAATCAGCTTTTGCCGCGGGCCGTCCAGCAGGTTATCGCTGATCTGGTAGTCGGCCAGCCCAGGGATCATCTGGCCCAGGCTGTCGGCGGCGATGCCGGCGATGGCCAGGCTGACTTCGGCGGCGGCGGCACTGGCCGGCAGTGCCTGGCCGAGGCGCTGGGCGAGTGCCTGGCGTGGCGCGCTGGCCTGATTGCGCGGGATCACCCCGAGGGCGACTTCCTCGCTGGCACTGGCCTGCAGTTCGGCACGCACTACCTTGCGGCCCAGTGGCGAGTCAAAGAACGCCTGTGCGGCCTGCGGATCACGCAGCTGCTCACGCAGGTGTTGCGCAACGCGCGACTGCAGGGCATCGGCGGCAAAGCGGCGGTTGCTGGACTCGACCATCACGCGGTACAAAGCATCCGGCAGGTTGCCCTGGTAGCGTTGCTGGGCGGCCTGTAGTGCCTTGCTGAAATTGACCTGGTGTTGCGCCCAGCCGGCGCTGCGGTACAGCTCGGCATGTGGATCGGCGATGGCGAGCAGGGGCGTGAGGCAGAGCAATGCAGCAAGCAGCAGGCGCATGAAAACTCCCAAGAGCGACGGCCAGATGATAATGCGCGCTATTCTGCGCAGCGTCAGACGGCTTGTCGAGGCGCCAGGACGACGCAGGAGTCGGTGATGCAGAAGATATTGGTGAGCGCCTGCCTACTCGGTGAGGCGGTGCGCTACGACGGTGCCGCTCATGGCCCTTTTGCCCAGTTGCAGGCCTGGCAGGCCGAAGGGCGCGTACTGGCGCTGTGCCCGGAAATGGCCGGCGGCCTGCCGACGCCGCGGCCGCCGGCAGAAATTCTCGGTGGCCAGGGTGCTGCGGTGCTGGCCGGGCAGCAGGTGGTGCGCGACTGTCATGGCCAGGACGTCAGCGCGGCCTTTAAGGCAGGCGCCGCGCGGGCATTGGCGCTGGTGTGCGAGCAGGGTATCGGTATGGCCGTGCTCAAGGCGCGCAGCCCGTCCTGCGGCAACCGGCAGACCTATTCCGGCGAGTTCTCGGGCCGTCTGGTCGAGGGTGCCGGGGTCACCGCCGCAGCCCTGCAGGCGGCGGGGGTGGTGGTGTTCAACGAGTATGAACTGGAGCAGGCGGCCGCCTGGTTGGCCCTGCAGGCCGACTGAAGCGAATCAGCGGCCTTCCTGCATGCGCACCAGCTGGCGTTCGAGGAGTGCCGGGTAGGGGTCGAGCAGGCGCTCCACGCAGCTGCAACCGGCCGGACTGGCGATGCTGCGGATGCGTGCATGGCTACGCAGGGCTTCCTGGCTGGCTATGCTCTGGTCGAGCAGTAGCAGGTTGCGGCTGTGCTGGCTAAGTGCCAGGGCGGCCTGGCTGCTGGCGGCCAGCAGCAGCTGTCCCTGGCCGAGCGCGCTGAGGTCTTCGCCCAGGCTCAGGCCCAGTTGCAATTGCAGGGTGAAGCCGCTGTCGGCCACTTCGATCTGCAGTGCATGACCCAGTGCCCGCAGCAGCTCGCCGCAGCACAGCGCATGGCTGAGGAATTGCTGTTCATCCTGGCTGCTGTGGAACAGCAACAGGCTGCTGCCATCGTTGAGGGTATGCAGTTCCCCCTGGTACAGCGTGGCAGCCTGTTGCAGGCAGTCACGGTAGCGCTCCAGCAACTGCACCAGGCGCGGGCGTGGCAGGTGGCGTAGTTGTTCCTGCGCGCCCAGCTGTACGGCGAGTACGGCGGTCTGGCCGGGCGTGACAGAGGGCAGGGGTGCGGGCTCATCCGGCTGACGCAGCTCGGCGAACGGATCATGTTCGTCAGGCGTTGCGGGGAAGTCGTCAGTATCGCCTAGCGCAGTCCGTTCGGCGGAGAGCGGCTCTTCGTCGAATGCAGGCTCATCCGTCCAGTCGTCGAGAATCGGTGCGTCGTCTGCCAACGGCACGCTTTCGCTGGCCATGGGGGGCGCCGCTGGCTTGGGTGGTAGCAGGCGCGCCTGGAGCTGGCGGGCCAGATCGCCGATCTCATCCTGACGGCCGCTGCCGGGCGCCGGGTCATCCGGATCGCGCAGCCACAGGCGCAGTTGCAGCAACGGGGTGGACAGGTGACGACCAAGACGCAGGCTTAGCGACAGGGTCAGGGCCAGCAGGATCAGGCTGAGGATGCCCATGCTTTGCAGGCTGATGGTCATCGGCTGCTGGAACTGGCGCATATCCAGGCTGATGTGCAGGTGGCCGGCGATCACCTCCTGAAAGGTGATAGGCGTGGTGAACAGCCCGCTCTGCTGGTCGAGCATGCCATGGCCGGGACGTGAGCCGGCCTCGGCGAGCAGGCGATTATCCACGCTGTAGATGGCGGCGTGTGCCACCAGTGGATTTCTCACCAGGTTGTTGAGCAGGACGTTGAGACTGAGGATATCGTTGGCGACCAGCAGTTCGGTGGCCGAGGCGGCGGTCTGCACGATCAGGCTCTGTCCCAGGGCGTCGGACTGCTGCTGCATGGCATGCTTGAACTGCATGCCGATGACCCAGGCATAGATCACCAGGGCCAGGGCGACCAGCAGCAGGCTGTGGCTGGCAATACGCAGGGTCAGCGGTACGCGGCGCTGGCGCAGGGCGTTGAACAGCAGCAGGAACAGGTTGTCGGGCTTGACGGATGACGGCCGGGGCACAGGGCGTAGCTCGGGCAGGGAAAAGAGCCGGCAGTATACCCAGCGCCCTCTATGCGGCAAAGCGCGCCGGGCGCGGCGCACCAGGCAGCCTGCAGACTGCGCGCTGGCGCACGTTTTGCGCGTAGCGTCCGGGTGGCCGGGCAGCGGAGGCATGCGTGGCACTTTGCAGGTAGAATGCCGGCCTCTTTCTGACAGCGGAGGTGTGCCTTGCGCGAGATCGTCCTGATCAATATCACCGGGGAAGACCGTCCCGGGCTGACCGCAGCGATTACCGGGGTGCTGGCCCAGGGCGGGGTGAATATCCTCGACATCGGCCAGGCGGTGATCCACGACACCCTGTCGTTCGGCATCCTGGTGGAAATTCCGGCTACCGAGCAGGCCTCGTCGGTACTCAAGGACCTGCTGTTCACCGCCTATGAACTGGACCAGCAGGTACGTTTTACGCCGGTGGCGGAGAGCGATTACCAGCAGTGGGTGGATGGTCAGGGCAAGCCGCGGCATATCGTGACCCTGCTGACCCGCAAGGTCACGGCCGAACAGCTGCAGCGGGTGAGTGCGATCACCGCGCGCTATGGTCTGAACATCGACCATATCGATCGCCTGTCCGGGCGCATGCCGCTGGATACCCCGGATGAGCGCAGCAAGGGCTGCATCGAGTTTTCCGTGCGTGGCGAGCCGGCCGATACGGCGGCGCTGCGTGCCGAGTTTCTCCGCGTGGCCCAGGAGCTGAATGTCGATATCGCCTTCCAGCGTGATTCGCTGTTCCGCCGCAACCGTCGCCTGGCAGTCTTCGACATGGACTCGACACTGATCGAGGCCGAGGTGATCGACGAACTGGCCAAGGCCGCCGGAGTCGGTGAGCAGGTGGCAGAGATCACCGAGCGCGCCATGCGCGGCGAGCTGGACTTCCGAGCCAGCTTCAAGGAGCGTCTGGCCCTGCTCAAGGGGCTGCCGGAAGAGGTGCTGGAGCAGATTGCCGAGCGCCTGCCGCTGACCGAGGGTGCCGAGACACTGTTCGCCGAGCTCAAGCGCCTGGGCTACAAGACCGCCATCCTGTCGGGCGGCTTTACCTATTTCGCCAAGCGCCTGCAGGCGCTGCTGGGTATCGACTACGTGTATGCCAACGAGCTGGAGATCGTCGACGGCCGGCTCACCGGCGTCGCCATCGAGCCCATCGTCGATGCCCAGCGCAAGGCCGACCTGCTGCGCGAACTGGCCCAGCGCGAGGGGCTGCAGCTGGAACAGACCATTGCCGTGGGCGACGGGGCCAATGACCTGCCGATGTTGGGCCTGGCCGGCCTGGGCGTGGCGTTCCGCGCCAAGCCGCTGGTCAAGCAGTCGGCGAAGCAGGCGATTTCCACCCTCGGGCTGGATGGCATTCTCTATCTGCTCGGCTATCGCGACCGCGAAGGCCTGGAGTAATGCCTGTCAGGGGTAGGCGACCCCGCTACCACGCAACCCGCAGTAACCCTGCGGGTGACGGTCGAGGTACTGCTGATGGTAGTCCTCGGCGTAGTAGAACGGCCCGGCCAGGGCAATCTCGCTGGTGATCGCCGGATAACCGGCGCGGCTCAGCGCCTGCTGGTAGGTGTCGCGGCTGGCCAGTGCCTGGGCGAGCTGCGCGGCGTCGCGACAGTAGATCGCTGAACGGTACTGGCTGCCGATGTCATTGCCCTGGCGCATGCCCTGGGTCGGATCGTGTGCCTCCCAGAACACCCTGAGCAGGCTGGCGTAGTCGGTCTGTTGTGGGTCGAAGACCACCAGTACCGCTTCGCTGTGGCCGGTCAGGCCGCTACACACCGCTTCATAGCTGGGCTGGACGGTATCGCCCCCGCAATAGCCGACGGCCGTGCTGTACACCCCGGGTTGTAGCCAGAAGCGCCGCTCAGCCCCCCAGAAGCAGCCCATGGCAAAGATTGCCCAGTGCAGGCCGGGGGCGAAGGGCGGCAGCAGGGGCTGGCCGGTGACCCGGTGGCGCTCGGGCAGGCTGTGCGGGGGGCTGATCAGACGTTGCATGGCGGGTACACCTCAGACAGGGCGCTGATAACGGGATAGCCGTTGTAGGAGTTCGTCGGCGGGCAGCGGGCGATCGAACAGGTAACCCTGGCCGATGTCGCACTGCTGGCGGCGCAGGAAGGCCAGCTGCTGGCGATCCTCGATGCCTTCGGCCACTACCTGCAAGCGTAGCTTGTGGGCCATGGCAATCACCGCGGCAATGATTTCCATATCGTCTTCACAGTGCGGTACATCACGTACGAAGCTGCGGTCGATCTTGATCACGTCGATGGGAAACTTCTTCAGGTAGCCCAGCGACGAATAGCCGGTGCCGAAGTCGTCCATGGCCAGCTGTACGCCCAGCTGCTTGAGTTGGTGCAGCTGCTGGCGAGTGGCCTCGCTGGCTTCCAGTAGTAGCGACTCGGTCAGTTCCAGCTCCAGCTGGCTGCCGGGCAGGCCTTCTTCAGCGAGGATGTCGCTCAGTGAACGGCACAGCTCGGGATCGGCAAATTGTCGTGAAGACAGGTTGATGGCCATGTGCAGCCTGTCCAGACCGGCATCCGCTAGCTGGCGGGCCATGCGGCAGGCGGTGCGCATCACCCATTTGCCGATGGGGATGATCAGCCCGCTTTCCTCGGCCACGGCGATGAAGCTGTCCGGGCTGATCATGCCGCGTTGCGGATGCTGCCAGCGCAGCAGGGCTTCCAGGCCGAGCAGGCGGCCGCTGTGCAGGCACAGCTTGGGCTGGTAGTGCAGGCGCAACTCATCGCGCTCCAGCGCCAGGCGCAGGTTGTTGTCGAGGAACAGCTTGTCCTGGGCTTCGGCATTCAGCGTTTCACTGAATACCTGCAGTTGCTGTTTGCCGTTGGCCTTGGCCTTGTGCAGGGCCAGACCGGCATGTTTGAGCAGGGTCGGCGTATTGCTGCCGTGCAGGGGGGCCTGGGCCAAGCCGATGGAGCCGCTGATGCTGATCAGCTGGTTGTCGACGAACAGCGGCTTGCCGAGGGTTTCCAGCAGTTGCCGGGCCTGCTGCTGGCCACTGTGCAGGCTGCAGTCTTCCAGCAGCAGGGCGAACTCGTTGCTGGCAAAGCGGGCCAGCGGGGTCTGGTTGGGCAGGCTGTTGCGCAGGCGCCGGGCCAGGCTGGCGAGCAGTTTGTCGCCGCTCTGGTGGCCCAGGCTGTCGTTGATGCGTTTGAAGTTGTCGATGTCCACCAGCAACAGGCAGCCATTGCCTGGCGCCTGGCGCTGGAAGTGCTGGTCGAGACGGTTGATGAAGAACGCACGGTTGCCCAGCCCTGTCAGGGTGTCGGTGTAGGCAAGCTTTTCCACGCGCTGCTGCTGGAGCTTCTCGTCGGTGATGTCCTGATAGATGCCGAGGTAATGGCTGAGCTGGCCCTGCGCGTCAAATACCTTGGAGATATTCAGGCGTCCCCAATAGGGTTCATGGTTCTTGCGCCGGCTCTTGAATTCACCCTGCCAGCTGTTGTGGCTGGCCAGCCCGCTATGGCTGTCGAAGAGTCGCTCGGCGAGGTTTTCCATGGCGGCCAGCTCGGTGATCGAACGGCCCAGCACCTCGTCGGTGCTGTACTGGGTGATCTGGCTGAAGCTGGCATTGACGTAGTCCAGGCGCCCCTCGGGGCTGACCAGCAGGATCGCGCAGGCGCTTTGCTGCAAGCCGGCGAGCAGGGCGGCGTGTTGCGGGTTGGGCAGGGTAAGGTCGTCCTGACAGATCAGGTAGCCCTGCAGGCGCTGCCGTCCGGGGCCGGGCAGCGGCTGGCCAAGCTCGCAGAGTTGTAGCGGACCCAGTGGGCTATGCAGGCGATACTGCACCCGATAGTGCCCGTGCTGCTGCAGTTGTTGCTGGATCTGCTGGTGCAGTTGCAGGCGCTGCGCCGGCTGCATGAGACTGGCGTAGGGGGCTTCCAGCAAGTCGCACAGCTGGCTGGCGGGCAGGCCCAGGCGGGCCTGGCAGGCCGGGTCGAGGTAGAGCAGCTTCCAGCTCGCCTCGTTGAGCCGTTCGAAACGCAGCAGGCCCAGGCGTGCGGGGTCTGGCAACTGCGTCACAACATCGGCCAGCTTGCGACCGGCGGCTTCTGGATGACTTGTCATCGATGGGCGGGCTTCCAGTATGCTGGGCAGGAACTACCAATGGCCTGCTCAGCTGAGCGACGACAAGGGTGCACCATGCACAAGTCACTGACAAGACAGATAAAAACATTGCTCGCCGGGATCTGCCTGAGCGCCTTGGGCAGCACCGCGCTGCAGGCTGGCGAAGGTTTGGAGTCCGCCGAGGCCGCCCAGTACCTGAGCGAGCTGAAGCGTCTTTACCTGAGTAGCGATGATCGCCAGGCCCTGCTGGCGCATGGCAACAGCCTGCTGCACAGCTATGCGCTATTGGCCGGCTACCAGCCCGGGCGTGCCGATGCCGTGGACCTGCGTTACCAGCTGAGCAGCCCGCAAGCCGGCGAGCTGCG
Source organism: Pseudomonas fluvialis (assembly GCF_002835605.1). Taxonomy (NCBI): domain Bacteria; kingdom Pseudomonadati; phylum Pseudomonadota; class Gammaproteobacteria; order Pseudomonadales; family Pseudomonadaceae; genus Pseudomonas; species Pseudomonas fluvialis. The sequence continues at coordinate 10,361 of NZ_PIYS01000020.1, forward strand.
TGTGCGCGAGGAGCGTCGGACCCGCGATGGCAGTCTGCAGGTCAGCAACAAGGTCTTGCCGGTGTTTGGCGTCGACCCGTTCATTCGCTACGAATGCCCGCAACAGGGCCAGCAGTGTGTGATCCTCGACCCGCGCGACGGCAGCCCGCTGCTCAGCATCGTGCGTGACCACCAGGGTGCGGCGGAGCTGGCCAAGGCGCTGAGCTACCTGCTGCGCAACCTGCAAAAGTAGCCGCAGCGCCTGTGCCCTCAGAGCAGCAGGGTGCGGATGTCGCCGAGCAGGTCAGCAAGGCGCCGGGTGAAGCGCGCGGCGGCAGCGCCGTTGATCACCCGGTGGTCATAGGACAGTGACAGCGGCAGCATCAGGCGTGGCTGGAAGGCCGCACCGTCCCACACCGGCTGCATGCTGGCCTTGCTCACCCCGAGGATGGCCACTTCGGGCGCATTGACGATTGGCGTGAAGCCGCTGCCACCGATATGACCGAGGCTGGAGATGGTGAAGCAGGCACCCTGCATGGCATCCGCCGAGAGCTTCTTGCTGCGCGCTTTCTCGGCTAGCTCGGCGGCCTCGCCGGCCAGCTGCAGCAGGCTCTTCTGGTCAACATCGCGGATCACCGGCACCAGCAGGCCGTCCGGGGTATCCACGGCAAAGCCGATGTGCACGTAGCCCTTGCGGATCAGTGCCTTGCCCGAGGGCGCCAGCGAGCTGTTGAAGTCCGGCAGCTCGCGCAGCAAATGCGCGCAGGCCTTGAGCAGAATGGGCAGGATGGTCAGCTTGACGCCGGCTTTCTCGGCAGTGGCCTTCTGTGCCACGCGGAAGGCCTCCACCTCGCTGATGTCGGCGCTGTCGAACTGGGTGACATGCGGCACATTGAGCCAGCTGCGGTGCAGGTTGGCGGCGCCGACCTGCATCAGGCGGGACATCGCTACCTCTTCGACCGGGCCGAACTTGCTGAAGTCGATTGGCGGAATCGGCGGAATGCCGGTCGCGCTACTCGCTGCAGCGGCTGGCGCTTCCTTGGCCTTGTGCAGCATGGCCTTGACGTAGTTTTGCAGGTCCTCCTTGAGGATGCGCCCCCTGGGACCGCTGCCGCTGACCGCGGCCAGTTCGACACCCAGTTCGCGGGCCAGCAGGCGTACTGCCGGGCCGGCGTGCACCTTGCTGCCGGCGCGTGGCGGCGGGGTGGCGGGCGAGCTGGCGGCGGCGGCCGACAGGGCGGCAATCGCGCCGACTTCGGCGGCTACCGTCGGCTCGGCGTTGGCCGGCAGGCTGTGAATGGGCGCGGCACTGCCGGCAGTTTCGGCCTGGGCAGCGGGCGCTCGGCGGCGCAGGCGCAGGATCAGATCGCCGCTGGCCACCTCGCTGTCCAGACGGGTGAGGATTTCCTCGACCACGCCGGCGGCCGGCGAGGGAATTTCCATGCTGGCCTTGTCCGATTCCAGGGTCAGCAGCGATTGCTCGGCGTCGATCTGTTCGCCGACCTTGACCAGCAGTTCGATGACCCGTGCCTTGCCGGCGGCGCCGATGTCCGGCACATGGATGTCCTGCAGTATCTCGTTACCCTCGCTCGGCGCGACTGGCTGGGCGGCTGGCGTCAGGTCGTCATGGGCCGCGGGTGCTGCGGTCTGCGTGGTGCTGGCTGCCGTGGCAGGTTGGGTGTCGGCGGCCTGCAGCTCGAGCAGCGGGTCGCCCTCCTTGAGGCGGTCGCCGAGCTTGACCAGCAGGCGACTGACCACCCCGGCGCGCGGGGCGGGAATCTCCATGCTGGCCTTGTCCGATTCCAGGGTCAGTAGCGACTGGTCGGCTTCGATCGCATCGCCAACCTTGACCAGCAGTTCGATCACTTCGCCTTCGCCGTTGCCGATGTCCGGTACGCGAATCAACTCACTCATCTTGTACTCCTTCAGCACCCGCCTGGGCGGGTGCGTTGCAGAGAGGGCTCTGCGCTGTTCGGTGGAGCGGCCGGTATTGTGCCGGCTGCAATCAATGCGCTGCTGGCTCAGCAGTCCAGCGGATTGGGCTTGTCCGGGTCGAGGCCGAAGCGGGCAATGGCTTCGGCCACCACCTTGGCGTCGATCTCGCCGCGGTCAGCCAGTGCTTCCAGCGCCGCCAGGGCCACCCAGTAGCGGTCCACCTCGAAGAAATGCCGCAGCTTGCGACGGCTGTCGCTGCGCCCGAAACCATCGGTGCCGAGCACCTTGTATTCCTTGCTCGGCACCCACTGGCGCACTTGCTCGGCGAACAGCTTCATGTAGTCGGTGCTGGCCACCACCGGCCCCTTGCGGCCGTTCAGACATTGCTCCAGGTAACTCAGCTGCGGGCTTTGCAGCGGGTGCAGGCGGTTGTGGCGCTCCACGGCCAGGCCGTCGCGGCGCAGTTCGTTGAAGCTGGTAACGCTCCATACGTCGGCGGCCACGTTGAATTGCTCGCGAAGAATCTGCGCGGCCTCGCGTACTTCGCGGAGGATCGCACCGCAACCGAGCAGCTGTACGTGGTGGGCGGCGGCGCGCTTGTCCTCTTCGAGCAGGTACATGCCGCGGATGATGCCGTCCTCGACGCCCTCTGGCATGGCCGGCTGGGCATAGGCTTCGTTCATCACGGTGACGTAGTAGAAGATGCTGTCCTGCTCCTCGAGCATGCGCCGCGCGCCCTCGCGGATGATCACCGCCAGCTCGTAGCCGTAGGTCGGGTCATAGCTGCGGCAGTTAGGGATGGTGCTGGCGAGGATGTGGCTATGCCCGTCCTCGTGCTGCAAGCCCTCGCCGTTGAGCGTGGTGCGCCCGCTGGTGCCGCCGATCAGGAAGCCCCGTGCGCGGCTGTCGCCGGCCGCCCAGGCGAGGTCGCCGATGCGCTGGAAGCCGAACATCGAATAGAACACATAGAACGGCAACATCGGCTGGTTGTGCGTGGAGTAGGCGGTGCCGGCGGCAATCCAGCTGGACATGGCGCCCGCTTCGTTGATGCCTTCTTCGAGGATCTGCCCTTTCTTGTCTTCGCGGTAGAACATCACCTGGTCCTTGTCGACCGGCTCGTACAGCTGGCCGACCGAGGAGTAGATGCCCAGTTGGCGGAACAGCCCTTCCATGCCGAAGGTACGCGCTTCGTCCGGGACGATGGGCACAATGCGCGGACCGAGCTGCTTGTCCTTGAGCAACTGCGAGAGGATGCGCACGAAGGCCATGGTGGTGGAGATTTCCCGCTCGCCGGTGCCGTCGAGGATGGCCTTGAGGGTGTCCAGTGGCGGTATCGGTACACGGAAGCTTTGCTGGCGGCGCTGCGGCACCACGCCGCCCAGCCGGGCGCGCCGTTCCTGCAGATAGCGCGCCTCGGCGCTGCCTTCGGCCGGGCGGTAGAACGGCAGCTTCTCCAGGTCGGCATCGCTGACCGGGATGTCGAAGCGGTCGCGGAATTTCTTCAGGCTGGCGATATCCACCTTCTTGACGTTATGCGCGGTGTTCTGCGCTTCGCCGGCGCCGATGCCGTAGCCCTTGATGGTCTTGGCCAGCACCACGGTCGGTTGACCCTTGTGGTTAACCGCCGCGTGGTAGGCGGCGTAGACCTTGTACGGATCGTGGCCGCCGCGGTTGAGGTTCCAGACTTCCTGGTCGGAGAGGTCCTTGACCATCTCCTTGAGTTCGGGGCTGTTGAAGAAGTGCTCGCGGACGAAGGCGCCGTCCTTGGCCTTGTAGTTCTGGTAGTCGCCATCGACCACCTCATCCATGCGGCGCTGCAGGATGCCGTCGTGGTCCTTGGCAAACAGCGGGTCCCAGAACCGTCCCCAGATGACTTTCTTGACGTTCCATTCGGCACCGCGGAACACCCCTTCCAGCTCCTGGATGATCTTGCCGTTGCCGCGTACCGGGCCGTCCAGACGCTGCAGGTTGCAGTTGATGACGAAGATCAGGTTGTCCAGTTTCTCGCGCCCGGCCAGGGCAATCGCGCCCAGCGATTCCGGTTCGTCGCACTCGCCGTCGCCCATGAAACACCAGACCTTCTGTTTGCCGGCCGGGATGAAGCCACGATGCTCCAGATATTTCATGAAACGCGCCTGGTAGATGGCCTGCAGGGGGCCGAGCCCCATGGATACCGTGGGGAACTGCCAGAAATCGGGCATCAGCCAGGGATGCGGGTAGGAGGACAGGCCCTGGCCGTCGGTTTCGCGGCGGAAGTTGTTGAGCTGCTCCTCGCTGATCCGCCCTTCCATGAAGGCGCGCGCGTAGACTCCGGGCGAGGCATGGCCCTGGAAGAAGATCAGGTCGCCGCCGTGTTCTTCGCAGGGCGCCTGGAAGAAGTAGTTGAAGCCCACGTCATACAGCGTAGCGCTGGAGGCGAAGGTGCCGATGTGCCCGCCCAGGTCAGGGTCCTGCTGGTTGGTGCGCATCACCATGGCCAGGGCATTCCAGCGCACCAGCGAGCGAATCCGCCGTTCCATGAACAGGTCGCCTGGCATGCGTGCCTCCTGCGCCACCGGGATGCTGTTGCGGTAGGGCGTGGTGATCGCATAGGGCAGCTGGGTGCCGCTGCGCGTGGCCAGTTCGCCCATGCGGGTCAGCAGGTAGTGCGCGCGGCTTTCGCCTTCCTTGTCGACGACCGACTCAAGGGCGTCCAGCCATTCCTGGGTTTCGACGGGATCGAGGTCTTGCATGGCTTGCTCCAGGGCTTAAAGGCACACAGAATCGGGCCTTAGTGACGTCGCCTGGCCTTGTGGGCGGGCAACTGGAATTCATCGGGATAGCGGTGCTACCAGAGGCTTGTAGTTTTACTACATTGCGACGCCTTAATCAGCCCCCGCGGCACATCTTTTAGTAGTAAAACTACATTTTTCTGTCTGCCCGCTTGACAGGCCCGACAGAACCGCCTGAGCCAAAAGGATAGACCATGAGCTTGCCGTCACTGCTGGACCTGTCTCCCGCCCTGCATGGGCTGGCCGAACGCGCCGAGCCGAGCGTGTTGCAGGCGCTGGGGGGCGCGCAGGCGCTGGCCGACTGGCCGGCGCAGCGTCGTGAACAGTTGCCCCGGCTGCTGGCCTGCAGCGATTTCGTACACCAGCAGATCCTCCGCGCTCCGGCAGACTTTCTGGCACTGGCTGCCAGTGGCGAGCTGGAACGCCCGCTGGGGCCTGGGGAGTTGCGTGAGGCGTTGCAGCAGGCCCTGCAGGACTGTGCCGACGAGGACACCCTGGCCCGTCAGTTGCGGCGCTTTCGCAACCGTCAGCAGCTGCGCATCATCTGGCGTGACATCAGCCGCCAGGCCAGTCTGCAGCAGACCTGCCTGGAGCTGTCGGCACTGGCCGACGCCTGCGTCGACCAGGCGTATGCCTGGCTGTACCGCCAGCATTGTGCGCAGTTCGGCACGCCCATCGGGCGGCGCTCCGGCGAGCCGCAGCATCTGGTGATCCTCGGGATGGGCAAGCTGGGTGCCTTCGAGCTCAACCTGTCTTCGGATATCGACCTGATCTTCGGCTATCCCGAAGGCGGGGAAACCCAGGGCGCACGGCGTGCGCAGGACAACCAGGAATTCTTTACCCGCCTGGGGCAGAAGCTCATCAAGGCGCTGGATGCGATTACCGTGGATGGCTTCGTGTTTCGCGTCGACATGCGCTTGCGCCCCTATGGCGACAGCGGTGCCCTGGTGCTCAGCTTCAATGCCCTGGAGCAGTACTACCAGGACCAGGGGCGTGATTGGGAACGCTACGCGATGATCAAGGCACGGGTCATCGGCGGCGACCAGCAGGCCGGTCGCCAGTTGCTGGAGATGCTGCGGCCGTTCGTCTACCGCCGTTACCTGGACTTTTCTGCCATCGAGGCGCTACGCGCCATGAAGCAGCTGATCCAGCAGGAAGTGCGCCGCAAGGGTATGAGCGAGAACATCAAGTTGGGGGCGGGAGGCATTCGGGAGGTCGAGTTTATTGCCCAGGCTTTTCAGCTTATCCATGGTGGCCGTGACCTCAGCCTGCAGCAGCGCTCGCTGCTCAAGGTACTGGATACCCTGGACGGGCAAGGTTACCTGCCTGGCGAGGTGGTCAACGAACTGCGCGAGGGCTATCACTTCCTGCGCTACACCGAGCATGCCCTGCAGGGTATCGCCGACCGGCAGACGCAGATGCTTCCCGAGGATCCCCAGGAACAGGCGCGGGTGGCGCAGATCATGGGCTTTGCCGACTGGGCGGCCTTTCATGCTGAGCTGATGCGCTGGCGGGCACGGGTCGATCACCATTTTCGCCGGGTCATTGCCGACCCCGACGAGGACGTCGATGCCGAGCAGGAAACGCCCGGCGGCGAGTGGTTGCCGCTGTGGAGCGAAGCGCTGGACAGCGCTGCCGCCGAGGAGCAACTGGCCGAGGCGGGCTTGCAGAATCCGGCACAGGCCTACAAACGCCTGCTCGATCTGCGTCATGGCGGCCAGGTGCGTGCCATGCAGCGCCTGGGGCGCGAGCGTCTGGATGCCTTTATGCCGCGCCTGTTGGCGCAAGCAGTGAGCCAGCCTGATCCTGACCTGGTACTGGAGCGGGTCATGCCGCTGGTGGAAAAGGTGGCACGGCGCTCGGCCTATCTGGTGTTGCTCAGCGAAAACCCGGGTGCCCTGCAGCGCCTGCTCAGCCTGTGTGCCGCCAGTCCGTGGATCGCCGAGCAGATCGCGCGTTTCCCACTGCTGCTCGACGAGCTGCTCAACGAGGGACGGCTATTCAGCCCGCCGCAAGGCGAAGAGCTGGTGGCCGAGCTGCGCGAACGGCTGATGCGCATTCCCGAAGATGATCTGGAACAGCAGATGGAGGCCTTGCGCCACTTCAAGCTGGCCCACCGCCTGCGTGTGGCAGCTTCGGAGATCGCCGGCAGTCTGCCGCTGATGAAAGTCTCCGACTACCTCACCTGGCTGGCCGAGGCGATTCTCCAGCAGGTGCTGCAGCTGGCCTGGCGACAGCTGACCAGCAAGCATGGCGTGCCGCGGCGCAGCGACGGCAGCCTGTGCGATGGCGACTTCATCATCGTCGGCTATGGCAAGGTCGGCGGCATCGAGCTGGGGCATGGCTCCGACCTCGATCTGGTGTTTATCCATGATGCCGACCCGCAGGCGGAAACCGACGGCGCCAAGCCGCTGGATGGTGCGCAGTTCTTTGCCCGCATGGGCCAGCGCATCATTCACATGCTCAATACCCAGACCACCTCCGGGCCGCTCTATGAGGTGGATATGCGTCTGCGTCCCTCCGGCGAGTCGGGCCTGCTGGTCAGCTCGCTGAGCGCCTTCGCCCGCTACCAGCAGCAGGAAGCCTGGACCTGGGAGCACCAGGCCCTGGTGCGTGCCCGTGTGCTGGTGGGCTGTCCGCGGGTCGCCGCCGGTTTTGCGGCGATACGCGCCGAGGTATTGGGTCGGGCGCGTGACCTTGATCAGCTGCGCCGCGAAGTCAGCGAAATGCGCGGCAAGATGCGCGACAACCTGGGGACGCGTGCGACCCAGGCCGGCCTCGGCGAGCTGGCCGAAGACCCGGCGCAGCGCTTCAACCTCAAGCAGGACGCCGGCGGTATCGTCGATATCGAATTTATGGTGCAATACGCGGCCCTGGCCTGGTCCCACGAACACCCGCAGCTGCTGCGCTACACCGACAACATCCGCATTCTGGATGGCTTGCGCGAGGCGGCGTTGCTCAGCGCCGAGGACGTTACGGCGCTGCAGGAAATCTACAAGGCCTACCGCGCCACCGCGCATCGCCTGGCCCTGCAGAAACAGGCCGGCGAGGTGAGTGCCGACCAGCTGCTTGCCGAGCGCCGCAAGGTGCGGCACATCTGGCAGGCGCTGGGGCTGAACTGACGGGGCTGCCGGGCAGGCTGCCCGGACCGAGAATCCATGAGTAACCTAGGAGTAGGCAAGATGTCGATGTCCGACCGTGATGGCGTGATCTGGTACGACGGCGAACTGGTGCCGTGGCGCGACGCCACCACCCATGTGCTGACCCACACCCTGCACTACGGCATGGGCGTGTTCGAGGGCGTGCGCGCCTACAACACCCCGGACGGCACGGCGATCTTCCGCCTGCAGGCGCACACCGACCGCCTGTTCGACTCGGCGCACATCTTCAACATGCAGATCCCCTTCTCCAAGGAAGAGATCAACGAGGCGCAGCGCGCCGCGGTGCGTGAGAACGGCCTGGAAAGCGCCTACCTGCGCCCCATGGTGTTCTTCGGCAGCGAAGGCATGGGCCTGCGCGCCTCCGGCCTCAAGGTGCACGTGATCGTCGCCGCCTGGCACTGGGGCGCCTACATGGGCGAGGAAGCCCTGCAGAGCGGTATCAAGGTGCGCACCAGTTCCTACACTCGCCACCACGTCAACATCGCCATGACCCGCGCCAAGGCCAACGGCAACTACATCAACTCCATGCTGGCCCTGCAGGAAGCCATTTCCGGCGGCGCCGACGAGGCCATGCTGCTTGACCCGGAAGGTTATGTGGCCGAGGGTTCGGGCGAGAACATCTTCCTGGTCAAGGACGGCGTGGTGTACACCCCGGAAGTGACCTCCTGCCTGAACGGCATCACGCGCAGCACCATTCTGACCCTGGCTGCCGAGCATGGCATCAAGGTGGTGGAGAAGCGCATCACCCGTGACGAGGTGTATATCGCCGACGAGGCCTTCTTCACCGGCACGGCCGCCGAAGTGACGCCGATCCGTGAAGTGGATGGCCGGAAAATCGGTGCCGGACGTCGCGGCCCGGTCACCGAGAAGCTGCAGAAGGCCTACTTCGACCTGGTCACTGGCAAGACCAGCGGCCACGCCGAATGGCGCACGTTCGTTCGCTGAAGGCTAGAGGCTGAAGGCTGGACGAGGAGCTTTCGTTCAGCCTTCAGCCTCCGGCGCTTTTAATCGGTTTTTTTATGAATATTCTGATCATCGGCCCTAGCTGGGTAGGCGACATGGTGATGGCGCAGACGCTGTTCACCTGCCTCAAACAGCGTCATCCCGACTGCCAGATCGATGTGTTGGCCCCCGACTGGAGCCGGCCGATCCTCGAACGCATGCCCGAGGTGCGCAATGCGCTGAGCTTCCCGCTCGGTCATGGCGTGCTGGAGCTGGCCACCCGGCGCAAGATCGGCAAGTCCCTGGCCGGCCAGTACGAGCAGGCGATCCTCCTGCCCAACTCGCTGAAGTCCGCGTTGGTGCCGTTCTTTGCCGGTATCCCCAAGCGCACCGGCTGGAAGGGCGAGATGCGCTACGGCCTGCTCAACGATGTCCGCAACCTGGACAAGCAACGCCTGCCGCTGATGATCGAGCGCTTTATGGCGCTGGCCTATGAACCCGATGCAGCGCTGCCCAAGCCCTATCCGCAGCCGCGCCTGGTTATCGACAATGCCAGTCGCGAGGCCGCCCTGGCCAAGTTCGGCCTGAGCCTGGATCGTCCGGTGCTGGCGCTGTGCCCCGGCGCCGAGTTCGGTGAAGCCAAACGCTGGCCGGCCGAGCATTACGCCAAGGTCGCCGAGCTGAAAATCCGCGCCGGCTGGCAGGTCTGGCTGTTCGGCTCGAAGAACGATCATCCGGGCTGCGAGGAGATTCGTGCTCGGCTGATTCCCGGCCTGCGCGAGGAGTCGGTGAATCTGGCCGGCGAGACCTCGCTGGCCGAGGCCATCGACCTGCTGTCCTGCGCCGGCGCCGTGGTGTCCAACGACTCCGGGCTGATGCACGTGGCCGCCGCACTCAACCGTCCGCTGGTGGCGGTGTACGGCTCCACCTCGCCGCAGTTTACCCCGCCGCTGGCTGATCAGGTGGAGATCGTCCGCCTGGGCCTGGAGTGCAGCCCGTGCTTCGAGCGCACCTGCCGCTTCGGGCATTACGACTGCTTGCGCGAACTCAAGCCGCGCCCGGTGATCGAGGCGCTGCAGCGCCTGGTTGCCGATCCGCTTGAGGTGGAATAGCCCGCCGATGCGTGTGCTGCTGATCAAGACCTCGTCGCTGGGCGATGTCATCCATACCCTGCCGGCGCTCACCGATGCGGCGGCGGCGATTCCCGGCATCCAGTTCGACTGGGTGGTGGAGGAGGGTTTTGCGGAGATCCCTGCCTGGCACCCGGCCGTGGCCGAGGTGATCCCGGTGGCCATCCGTCGCTGGCGCAAGAATCTGCTTGCTACCTGGAAAAGCGGCGAGTGGGCGGGCTTCAAGCGCCGCCTGCGCGAGGGCCGCTATGACCTGGTGATCGATGCCCAGGGCCTGCTGAAAAGCGCCTGGCTGACCCGCTACTGCACGGCGCCGGTGGCCGGCCTGGATCGTGCCTCGGCACGCGAGCCGCTGGCCAGCCGCTTCTACGATCGCCGCTATGCCGTGGCCTGGGGCCAGCACGCCGTTGAGCGCACCCGCCAGCTGCTGGCGCAGGCGCTGGGCTACCAGGTGCCGGCGTCGGTGGGGGATTACGGACTGGATCGCGCGGCCATGGCCGGCGCACCGGCCGGCGAGCCTTATGTGCTGTTTCTGCACGGCACCACCTGGGCCAGCAAACACTGGCCGGAAGCCGACTGGCGCGCCCTGGCCGAGCACCTGGATGCGCGCGGCGTGGCCGTGCGCCTGCCCTGGGGCAGCGAGGCCGAGAAGGCCCGTGCCGAGCGTCTGGTCGAAGGCCTTGCCCATGCGCAGGTGCTACCCAAGCTGAACCTGCGCGGCGTAGCAGCGGTGATCGCCGGTGCGCGCGCCTGTGTGGCGGTGGACACCGGCCTCGGCCACCTGGCCGCCGCGCTGGATGTGCCGAGCATTTCCCTCTACGGGCCGACCCTGCCGGTCAAGGTCGGCGCCTATGGTCGCGGACAGATTCACCTGTGCGCCACGGGGCCGCTGGCCGGTGGTGGCGACCGCGACAAACCCTGTTTCGACGGCCTGGATGCGGCGCGCGTGGCGCCCGAGCTGGACCGTCTGCTGGCCAGTCTGGAGACTCGCTGATGCAACTGGCCTTCGTGCTCTACAAATACTTCCCCTTTGGCGGTCTGCAACGCGACTTCATGCGCATCGCCCTGGAGTGTCAGGCGCGTGGTCATGCCATCCGCGTCTACACGCCGATCTGGGAGGGCGAGGTGCCCGCCGGCTTCGACGTGCGGGTGGCGCCGATCAAGGCGTTCTTCAATCATCACCGCAACGAGAAGTTCAGCGCCTGGCTGGCGGCTGACCTGGCCCGTGATCCGGTGGATCGCGTGGTCGGTTTCAACAAGATGCCGGGCCTGGACGTCTACTACGCTGCCGATGGCTGCTACGAGGACAAGGCGCAGACCCTGCGCGCGCCTATCTACAAGCGCTGGGGACGCTACAAGCATTTCGCCGACTACGAGCGGGCGGTGTTCGCGCCGCAGTCGAAGACCGAGATCCTGATGATCTCCGAGGTGCAGCAGCCGCTGTTCATCAAGCACTACCACACCCCGCGCCAGCGCTTTCACCTGCTGCCGCCGGGGATTGCCCAGGATCGCCGCGCGCCGGCCAATGCCGGCGAGATCCGCGCCGAGTTCCGCCGCGAGTTCCAGTTGGCGGACGACGACCTACTGCTGGTACAGATCGGTTCCGGTTTCAAGACCAAGGGCCTGGACCGCAGCCTCAAGGCCCTTGCCGCGTTGCCGCATGAGCTTAAAAAGCGTACCCGGCTGATCGCCATCGGCCAGGACGATCCGCGTGCGTTCCAGTTGCAGGCCAAGACGCTCGGCGTGTCCGATCAGGTGCAGATCCTCAAGGGGCGCAGCGACATTCCGCGTTTCCTGCTCGGCGCCGACCTGCTGATTCACCCGGCCTACAACGAGAACACCGGCACCGTGCTGCTCGAGGCGCTGGTCTCCGGCCTGCCGGTGCTGGTTACCGACGTGTGCGGTTATGCCCACTACATTGCCGAGGCGGATGCCGGACGTGTTCTGCCCAGCCCCTTCGACCAGCAGCAACTCAACCAGTGGCTGGCCGACATGCTTGCCGACGATGAGCGCCGCGCCTTCTGGGGCCGCAATGGCCTGGCCTTTGCCGATTGCGCCGACCTTTACTCGATGCCGCAGAAGGCTGCCGATGTGATTCTTGCGGAGAAACGCCCGTGAAGCTGATGCTTGCCGAGCCGTTCAAAAGCCTGTGGGCCGGCCAGGACGCCTTCACCGCCGTCGAGGCACTGCAGGGTCAGGTCTACCGCGAACTGGAAGGCCGCCGCACGCTACGCACCGAGGTGCAAGGGCGCGGCTACTTCGTGAAGATTCACCGCGGCATCGGCTGGGGCGAGATCATCAAGAACCTGCTCACCGCCAAGCTGCCGGTGCTCGGCGCCGCCCAGGAGTGGCAGGCTATCGCCCGCCTGCACGAGGCCGGCGTGCCGAGCATGACCGCCGTGGCCTATGGCGAGCGCGGTGCCAATCCGGCCCAACAGCATTCCTTCATCATCACCGAGGAGCTGGCACCGACCACCGATCTGGAACAGCTCAGTCTGAACTGGCGCCAGCAGCCGCCCGAGCCACGTCTCAAGCGTGCGCTGATCGGCGAGGTGGCGAAGATGGTCGGCAACATGCACCGCGCCGGGGTCAACCACCGCGACTGCTACATCTGCCATTTCCTGTTGCACACCGACCGGCCGGTGACGGCGGATGACTTCCGCCTCTCGGTGATCGATCTGCACCGCGCGCAGACCCGCGCCGCCACCCCGCGCCGCTGGCGCGACAAGGACTTGGCCGCGCTGTATTTCTCCGCGCTGGACATCGGCCTGACCCGCCGCGACAAGCTGCGCTTTTTGCAGGGGTACTTTCAGCGCCCGCTGCGCGACATCCTGCGCGACGAAGCGCGGCTGCTGGCCTGGCTGGAGCGCAAGGCCGCCAAACTGTATGAGCGCAAGCAGCGTTACGGGGATGCGCTCTGATGGCCGGCTGGACCCTCAATCCGGCCTACGCCGCGCGTGCTGCAGAGTTTGCCAGCCTGGAGGCGGTGTTTGCCCTGTCGGGCGAGCGGCTCACCTCGGACCCGCTCTCCGAGGTCATTCGCATCGAGCGGGACGGTGTGCGCTATTACGTCAAGCGCTACTGGGGCGCGGGCAAGGGCTTGCGGCGCTTCATCGGCCGGCCACGGGTCAAGGCCGAGTGGCAGAACCTCAAGTATTTCGCCAAGTGGGGAATTCCCACCGCGGAAATCGTTGCCTACGGCCTGGAGCGTCGCGCCGGCGCCTTCCTGCGCGGCGCGCTGATCACGCGTGAGCTGGAGAACACCTGCGACCTGGCGATGATGGCCGGGCATGGCGATGCGCGCCTGCGCGATGCCGCCTGGGTGGACCATGTCAGTCGTCAACTGGCGCGAGCCACCCGCACCCTGCATGACCACCATTTCACCCATAACGACCTGAAGTGGCGCAATCTGCTGGTCAACGAACGCGCCGAGCTGTTCTTCATCGACTGCCCGACTGGTAGCTTCTGGTGGGGACCCTTGTTGCGCTACCGCATGGCCAAGGACCTTGCCTGTCTGGACAAAGTGGCCAAGCAGGTACTGTCACGCACGCAGCGACTGCGCTTTTATCTGCAGTATCGTGGCCGCCAGCGCCTGAATCAGGTCGACAAACGGCGGATTCGCCAGGTGCTGCGCTTTTTCGAGGGGCGTGAATGAAAACTCCATGCGGGTCCGCCGTCACCCCTCCGCCGGGGAGCCTGTGGCTATGAGCGACTTTATTGCCGCGGCAGACCGCGCCCTGCTTGAACAGCACGGCCTGAACAGTTTCGAGGCGCTCTGGGCGTTGCAGCTGGAGGCGGTGGACGAGCCGAATACCGAGCGTGGCGGCTGGAGCAGCGTGTATCGCCTGGAGCTGGGCGAGCGTGCCTACTACCTCAAGCGGCAGAGCAACCACCTGACCCGCAGTCTGCGCCATCCTTGTGGCGAACCGACCTTTGCCCGCGAGTTTCGCAATATCCGCCGCTATGCCGAGTTGGGGATTCCCGCACTGCAGGCGGCTTTTTTTGCCGCGCGCCGTGTGCCGGGCGAACAGCGTGCCGTACTCCTGACCCGTGCCCTGGATGGCTGGCAGGAGCTGGGTGACTACCTGGCCTGCTGGAACCAGTTGGCCGTAGCGCAGCAGCAGGCCATCCTGCGTGCCTGTGGCGAACTGGCGCGTCGCCTGCATGGTGCCGGTCAGCTACATGGCTGCTTCTATCCCAAGCACATCTTCCTGCAGGCGCAGGGCGAGCACTTCGCCGCCTGCCTGATCGACCTGGAAAAGACCCGTCCGCTGTTGCTGGGTCGTCGCGATCGCATCAAGGATCTCGAACCGCTGCTGCGTCGTGCGTCGCGCCAGTGGGGAGGCGACGAATGGCGTGTACTGCTGCAGGCCTATCTGGATGATCCGCTCAGCATGCCGCAGTGGCTGACCTATTTGCGTGCCCGACTGGCCGACAAGGAGGGACGTTGATGCAGTTGTCGCAATTGGTAACGGCAGGACGCGCCCCTGCGCTACCGCTTCATCTAGAGGTGGCTGATGAAGCGTTGCAGATGCAGCAGCTGTTGCGCGTATTGCCGGGGCAGCGCTATGTCGGCGTAGCCGACTGGCAGGGGCGCCGGGTGCTGGCCAAGCTGCTGGTCGGCGGTAAGGCCGAGCGGCATTTTCAGCGGGAGCTGGCCGGAGCCCGGATGCTGGCCGAACAGGGCCTGAACACGCCGGCCCTGCTCGCGCAGGGTTTCCGCGAAGGGCAGGGCGGCTGGTTGCTGTTCGACTACCTGGAAGAGGCTGAAAGCCTGTGGACGCGCTGGCAGGCCGTGGCGCACCAGCCACTGCTCAGTGCGGCGCAGCAGGCGGTGCTTGGCGAGGCCCTGGGCTGCATTGCCCGAATGCACGGCAAAGGCTTGTGGCAGGCCGATCTGCACCTGGACAACCTGTTGCGCCAGGCCGATCGCCTGTGGGTGATCGATGGCGGTGGCGTGCAGGTTGAAAACGCCGGCCAGCCGCTGTCGCAAGCGCGGGTGCTGGAGAATCTCGGGGTGTTCTTTGCCCAGTTGCCGGCTGAACTGGATGAGTTCCTCGAGGAGTTGCTGGTGCATTACCTGCTGGTCAATGGCGAACACGCCTTGCCGTTGGAATTGCTGCAGGGCGAGATTGCCAAGGTGCGGCGCTGGCGGCTGCGCGATTATCTGAAGAAGGTCGGCCGTGATTGCAGCCTGTTCAGTGCGCGCGTCGGCGCGTTTGGCCTGCGTGTGGTGCGCCGCGAGACGCAGGCAGCGTTGCAGCCGCTGCTCAATGACCTTGATCAGGCCATCGAAGCCGGGCATATCTACAAAACCGGCGGTGCGGCCACCGTGGCGCGGGTTGAGCTGGACGGCCAGCCGCTGGTGGTCAAACGCTACAACATCAAGAACGCCTGGCATGCCTGCAAACGTTTCTGGCGTGCCAGTCGCGCCTGGCACAGCTGGCGCGAAGGGCATCGCCTGCAACTGCTGGGCCTGCATACGCCAAAACCGCTGGCTGTACTGGAGCGCCGCTGGTGTTGGTTGCGCGGGCGTGCCTACCTGATTACCGACTATTGCGGCGGGCAGGATATAATCGCGCGTTTCGCGGCCTATCGGCAGGCGGTACCCCCGGAAAACGAGCTGCTGGCACTGGATCGACTGTTCGCAGCCCTGCTGCGCGAGCGCATCAGCCACGGTGACTTGAAGGGGCACAACCTGTTCTGGGATGACGCGCAGGCTGCCTGGTCGCTGATTGATCTTGATGCCATGCGTCAGCACCGCAGTGCGCGCAGTTTTGCCAGGGCTTACGCCCGGGATCGCGCCCGTTTTCTGCGTAACTGGCCAGCGGATTGTGCGCTGCACCAGTTGCTCGACCAACGTTTACCGCAGGTGCCCGGCACCTGCCCGAATTAGAGGCTTATCCCTGTGGCACTGACTATTCTCGGCCTGTCCGGCGCCCTCAGTCACGACCCGTCCGCCGCCCTGTACATCGACGGCAAGCTGATTGCGGCCGTCGAAGAAGAGCGCCTGGTACGCGACAAGCACGCGAAGAACCGCATGCCCTACGAGGCTGCCAAGTTCTGCCTGGAGCAGGCCGGGATCAAGCCGGCGGATGTTGATGTGGTGGCGATCCCCTTCGCGCCGATCAGCATTTTCGAGAAGGCCCGCTGGCAGTACGCCAAACGCTACTGGTACGCCCCGGACCGTGCGCTGGACGCCATCCTGATGGGCAACCGTCGCTATTACCGCTACAAGAAGCGCATCGAGTGGTGCCTGCAGCAGCTCGGTTTCGACCTGAAGAAGGTGAAGATTCAGCCGGTCGAGCACCACCTGGCGCATGCCTCCAGCGCCTATCACTGTTCGGGCTTCAAGGAAAAGACGGCAATTCTCGGCATCGACGGCAAGGGCGAGTACGCCACCACCTTCTTCGGCTACGGCGAGAACGGCAAGATCCACAAGATCAAGGAATTCTACGATCCGGACTCGCTGGGTGGTCTGTACGGCGCGATCACTGAGTTCCTCGGCTTCGAGATGCTCGACGGCGAGTTCAAGGTGATGGGCATGGCGCCCTACGGTGACGCCGCCAAGTATGACTTCTCGCGCCTGGCCACGTTCGAGAACGGCGAGCTGATCATCAACACCGAGTACGCCAACGTCATCGGTTTTCGCCGCTACAAGGAAAAGGGCAAGGGCTATTACTTCTCGCCCAAGCTGATCGAATGGCTGGGTCCCAAGCGCGAAGGCGACATCGCCGATGATCCCTACATCCATTACGCCGCGGCCATGCAGGCGCTGTTCGAGAAGCTGGCCTTGGAAATGATGGATTACTACCTGGGTGACATCATCAGGCAGACCGGCAAGATTGCCTTTGCCGGCGGCTGCGCGCTGAACGTCAAGCTGAACCAGAAGATCATCGCCCGCGACGAGGTCAAGGAGTTGTTCGTGCAACCGGCTGCCGGCGATGCCGGTACTGCAGTCGGCGCCGCGGCCTATGTGTCCGTGCAGCGTGGCGTGCCGGTGGAAAAGATGGAGCATGTCTATCTTGGCCCGGCCTATTCCAACGAAGACATCATCGCCGCCTGCGCCCGCCATCCGAACAAGCCGGTGTTCCAGCAGATCGATGACGTCGAGCAGCGCATCGCCAAAATCATGGTCGACGGCAACCCGGTGGCCTGGTTCCAGGGGCGCCTGGAGTTTGGCCCGCGCGCGCTGGGTGGGCGTTCGATCATCGGCTGCCCGAGCATTCCCGGCGTGGCCGACCGGATCAACGAGCAGATCAAATTCCGCGAGCGCTGGCGGCCCTTCTGCCCGTCGATGCTCGACACAGTGGCGCCGCAGATGCTCAAGGTCGACCACCCGAGCCCGTTCATGACCTTCACCTTCGAGGTCAACGAAGAATGGAAAACCCGCGTCAGTGAAGTCGTGCACGAAGACGGTACCTCGCGCGCCCAGGTGCTCGAGCGTCAGTACAACCCGCGCTGGTACGACCTGATGGTCGAGCTGGAGAAGCTCACCGGCAATGGCGTGTCGCTGAATACCTCGCTGAACCGCCGTGGTGAGCCGATGGTCTGCTCGCCGACCGATGCGCTGAACATGTTCTACGGCTCCGACCTGCAGTACCTGATCATGGAAGACATCCTCGTGGTCAAGGAGTAACGCATGGGAGGCGGCGTACAAGGAAGTGTTGACGTGTCGCAGCATGATTGCCGGATAGCGCTGGTGCCGTCGATGGGGCTCGGAGATAGCCTGATCTACGTGCTACTGGCCGTTAATCTGGCGCGTGCGGGCTATCGCGTTACCCTGGTCAGTAATCACCTGGCTTACTTGGCAGAGTGGTTGCCGCAATTGGACATTTTGCCATTCCCACCGCCCGAGCAAACTGATCAGCTGCAAAGCCGCTACGATCTGGTGGTGGCTGACTGTGGCGGCATTGTGGCTGCAATCGACAAGCCAGCTGCAGAGCTGGCACAGCACTATGTGTTTGTTGGCACATTAAAAGTAAAGCGCGATTTCGTGTTCGACCATACAGAACGCGTGCTGGCGCGTTTTGGTGAGGAGAAGGCTGCTTGCCTGATGCCTCTTGCGCGAGCGGCAGGCCCGATACGCGTTATTGCGGATGACCGGGCCACCATGGTTGAACAGGTCGTTGCTTTTTGTCGTGAGCGACTGGGTGTTCTGCAAGCGAGTGATGAGCTGGGGTTGCGGTTGCCGGAGCATTACCAATACAGACGCCATCAGCGACGGGTAATGTTGCACCCGACGTCTTACAACCCCAAGAAAAACTGGCCGTGGCAAAAATACCTGCGTCTTGCGCGGCGTCTTCGCGCGAGTGGTTATGAGCCTGAGTTTGTCCTGTCTCCTAAGGAGCGAGGGCAGTGGGCCGGATTTTTCGAGGCAGAATTTCCTGTGCCTACTTTGGCTGATACCAAGGCATTGGCTATCTATCTCTATGAGTCGGGTTATGTAATTGGTAACGATTCGGGGGTCGGTCACCTGGCTTCGGCGTTGGGCATTCCGGTACTTACCCTTTATCGCAAGCGTCGCGATGGTTTTTGCTGGCGGCCGGGCTGGGGGGATAATGAAGTTGTTCGTCCCTGGCTGTCCCTAGGCGCCTTGCGCAAGGCGTGGATGTACTGTTTGAGCGTTTCGCGTGTCAAGCGGGCTTTTGATCGTCTGGCGGCTCGTCATGAGGTGCGCAGTGCCCATCACTAATACGACGCTTGATGTGCTTATTTCGGTTGTCATCCCGGCATACAACTATGCTCATTTGTTGCCGCGCGCTCTGGATTCGGTGCTCGGGCAACTGAGCGACGACGTCGAGCTGATCGTGGTGGACGATGGCTCGACGGACAATACGGCCGCCGTGCTCGCCGATTATCAGGCGCGTCATGCGGCACTGCAGGTGATCAGCCAGGTCAATGGCGGAGCTGCAGCGGCGCGTAATCGCGGCATCGCGAGCGCGGCAGGCCGCTACGTGCTGCTGCTGGATGCCGATGACGAACTGCTGCCGGGTGCCCTGGCCGCTCTGCGTGAGCAGGTGCTGGCCCAGCCGGCGCTGGGCATGGTGCTGGGTGCGCAGATTTCGGTCTACCCCAGTGGTCGCGAACGCCTGCGGATACCCCCTGCTGTTCCATCGGTCGCGCCACGCGCATTGATTCGCCGCTATCTGTTGCAGAAGCGCATCAGCATCTCGCATGGTTGTTCGCTGTTTCGTCGCGACCTGCTGTTGCAGCGTCCTTACCCGGTGCAGTTGCGCAGCGGTGAGGATATCGCGGTGTTTGCCTTTCTGCTGGTCAGTGCTCCGGTGGCGGTGATTGCCACGCCGCTGGCGCGCATCTACAAACATGCCGATAGCCTGCGACATAACCGCGACAAGGCCGAAGAGTATGCGCTGGGCATGGTGGAAGCGGTGTTTTCCAGCCTGCCCGCGGATTGCCAGTCATTGCGCCGGCGCTATACCGCACAGCGCTACCTTTCGCTGTTCCGCGCCGCACAAAATGCCGGCTCGCGTGGCGAGGCGCGTCATTTCTACGCCCGTGCGCTGCGCCTGAATCCCCTGCAGGCCTTGCGCTGGAGCTACCTGCGCAAGGCCTTGCGCCTGCTGTTCGGGGGCTGACATGCGTGTGCTGGTGCTGACCGCCGAAGCCCGTGTGCCGGATTTGTCTGCGGTCTATCAGAGCCTGCCGCGCTACCTGGATATCGACCTGCATGTGCTGGGCAAAGCGCAGCAGCGCCAGCTGCGTCGCTATCTGGCTGGTCTTGACCTGCAGAGCTACCAGCGCATCCTGCTCGATCTGCCTTTCAAGCACATGGTGGCGCAGGCAACTTTGTTGGCGCGCCTGCCCGGCCTGCTGATCTACGAAGAAGATGCCTGCCAGAACTATCTGGCAACCTCCAAGTGGCAAGGTGCTTTCAGTCGCTTCTACCGGCAGTTGCCGGCGGCCCGTCTGGTGGTAACCGGCGCGTCGGTCGCGCAACGCTTGCGCAGCGAAGGCTTCGATGCCCTGTTCATGGCCAAGGGCTACAATCCGCACCTGCTGTTCAATGAGCAACAGGTGCGTGACATCGAGCTGGGTTTCATCGGGCGTACTGCCAGCCGCGACTATGCTGGCCGCAAGGCGCTGCTGGACAGCCTGGCCGCGCTTGAGCCCTTGCAGCTGCTACGTACCGAGCCCGGCGCGGAGTATCGGCATATGCTCAACCGCATCCGCTATTTCGTCAGTGCTGATGTCGGCCTTGGCGAGTACATGGCCAAGAACTTCGAGGCGATGGCCTGCGGCTGCGTATTGCTGGCTTGGCGTCAGGGCAGCGAGGAAGAGGCCATTGGTCTGAAGCACGACGAGCATCTGCTGTTGTACTCCTCGCTGGACGAGTTGCGTGAGCACCTGGCCCGTCTGCGTCGGGAGCCACAGCTGGCCGAGCGCCTGGCCCGTGCCGGTCAGGCCTTCGTCGCCAGCCAGCTCAGTCATGAGCAGTTGGCCGAGCGTCTGGCCGCCGTATTGCAAGAGCCCTGGCCAAGCCTGCCGGTTGCCTCGCGCTGGCAGCGCTTTTGTTCTTTGTTCAAGCCGAGGAGAGGCTGATGCCACCTTCCAGCGAAACGCCCCTGGTCAGTGTGATCATTGCCTCATACAACCATGCCTCCTATATCGAGGCGAGCATCGAGAGCGTGTTACGGCAAAGCTATGCGCATATCGAGTTGCTGGTGGTTGACGATGGCTCGCGGGATGACAGTGTCGAGCGCATTCGTCGCCTGCAGGAGCAGCATGGCTTCGACTTCCGCGTACAGCAAAATCAGGGGTTGTCGCGTACCCTGAATGAGACCATCGCGCGTGCCCGTGGTAGCCTGATTGCGCCCTTTGGTTCCGACGACATCATGCTGCCGGAGCGGATTGCCAAGCAGGTCGCCTACCTGGCCGACAAGCCGCAGGTGGGTATTTGTGCGGGCAATATTCAGACAATCGACGAGCATGGTCAGCCTCGTGGGCTGCCCAAGGTGCTGCCGCTGCGCAGCCTGGACTTCGAGGATGTGTTTCTCGATCGCAAGCCGGGTGCGCCGGCGCCGACCCTGCTGTTTCGCCGCGAGGCGCTGGAGCGTGTGGGTGGCTTCGACCCGCAGATCCGTCTGGAGGATCTGCTGATCGAGTTGAAGATCACGCATGCTGGCTACCGCCTGGACATCCTGCCGGATGTGTTGGCGTTGTATCGGGTACACGCGACCAACACCTACAAGAATTACCGTTTCATGGTCGATAACGTGCTGAAGACCTATGCACAGTTCGCTGACCATCCGGCCTACCCGGAGGTGTGCGCACGTTTTCGCAATTCAATGCTGCTCAAGTGCGCGGCCAGCGACCCGCAGCTGGCCAGGGAGCTATTGGCCGGACTGCCACTGCATAAGTGGAATAGAAAGACGCTGCGTGGCATTTTGCGTTTCATGAGGTGAACGAATGTCTTTCTACTATAGTCGCTGGCGCAGCCTGACAGGGGTGGAGGCTCTTTTTTCAGAATGCTTTGCTGGTGATGATTATTATGTTTTTTGCGCTCAAGGGTTTGATCGCGCTGTGCTGGATAAGGCATTAGTTCATGACCTGGCGGTTGCAGGAGCTGAGTGCAACACGGTCATTGAATTGAAGCTGGAGCATCATGCCGCATAGTCATGGCCTTCTGCATCACCTCACCCATAACTTCGATGGGGCACTTGAAGTCGAAGCGCTTACGCGGTCGCATGTTCAGTTGCAGTGCAATAGCGTCGAGTTCTTCTTGGCTGTGTACCGACAAGTCCGTGCCCTTGGGCAGATACTGGCGGATCAGGCCATTTATGTTTTCGTTGCTGCCGCGTTGCCAAGGGCTATGCGGGTCGCAGAAGTAAATTGCCACCCCGGTCTGCTGGGTGATTTCAGCATGCCGCGCCATTTCTCGGCCCTGGTCGTAGGTCATGCTCTTGCGCATCGCCAGCGGCATGCCATTGAGCGCTGCACTGAAGCCTTCCATCGCCGAGGTCGCCGTCGCGTCGTTCATCTTTACCAGCATCAGGTAGCCACTGGTACGTTCCACCAGCGTGCCTACAGACGAGGCGTTGGCCTTGCCCTTGATCAGATCGCCTTCCCAATGCCCTGGCATCAGCCGGTCTTCGATCTCCGGTGGGCGCACATGGATGCTGACCATCTCGGGGATCTGGCCGCGTCGATCCACGCCGCCAGAGCGCGGCCGGCGCGTCGTCTTACTTTGGCGCAGGCAGAGTAAGCGCTCCATAAACCCCACCTGCCCATAGGCCGCAGATCATTGGATGCTGAGCTCCCGTTTTCACTGGAGTTCATCCCATGATGCGTCCCGATGCCAAGGTGCAGAAGGTCTACCTCTACCCAAAGCCCGTCGACTTCCGCAAATCCATCAACGGCCTGGCCGCCTTGGTCGAGCTGGACATCAAGGTGGAAGTGTTCAACCCGGTGCTGTTCGTGTTCCTCAATCGCACGCGCAGCCAGGTCAAGATTCTCTACTGGGAGCGCAACGGTTTCTG
This sequence comes from Pseudomonas fluvialis, assembly GCF_002835605.1. Lineage (NCBI taxonomy): Bacteria > Pseudomonadati > Pseudomonadota > Gammaproteobacteria > Pseudomonadales > Pseudomonadaceae > Pseudomonas > Pseudomonas fluvialis. Next base: position 32,779 of record NZ_PIYS01000020.1, read on the forward strand.
CCTGTGGCTCAAGCGACTGGAAGCCGAGCGCTTCAAGACCAAGCCCGATGCAGGCGACGAGGCCATCGAGCTGACGGTTGACGAACTGAACTGGCTGCTCGACGGAATTGACCTGTGGCGCAATCGTCCGCACCAGGTACTGACGCCGCGGTTCGTGGCCTGAGCCGGTATAATCCAGCGCCATGAAATTTGGCGCCGACAACCTTCCTAACGATCCCGTCCTGCTCAAGGCCTTGGTGCTGCAATTGCAGGAGCAGGTCGCCCTGCTGCGGCACAAGCTGTTCTCACCCAAGTCCGAGCGCAGCCCTGAAGATGCCGACTCACCGCAGCTGGCCATGTTCAACGAGGCCGAAGAGCTGGTCGAAGAGCCGACTGCCGAGCCAGCCGAAGCTGAAGCCGAAGAAGTCGTTGCGCCGATCAAGCGTCGTGGCAAGCGCAAGCCGCTGCCGGCCAATCTGCCGCGCGTCGAAGTCGTCCATGAACTGCCCGAGCACGAACTGACCTGCGCCTGCGGCGCCTGCAAGCAGGTGATTGGAGAAGAGACCAGCGAGCAACTGGAGATCATCCCGATGCAGGTGCGGGTTATCCGTCATATCCGCAAGACTTACGCCTGCAAGGCCTGCGAAACCGCACCGGTCACCGCCGACAAACCGGCCCAACTGATCGAGAAGAGCCTGGCTAGTCCCAGCGTGTTGGCGATGCTGCTGACCACCAAGTACGCCGACGGCATCCCGCTGTACCGTTTCGAGAAAATGCTCGGTCGCCACGGCATCGACATTCCCCGCCAGACCCTGGCGCGCTGGGTGATCCAAAGTGGCGAGCAGCTGCAGCCGCTGCTCAACCTGATGCGCGACAAACTGCTGGACTACCCGGTGCTGCACTGTGACGAAACCCGCCTGCAGGTGCTGCACGAACCCGGACGCGATCCCACCGCGCAGTCCTGGATGTGGGTGCAAAGCGGCGGGCCGCCAGATAAGCCGGTGATCCTCTTCGACTACACCACCAGCCGCGCGCAGGAGGTACCGCTGCGCCTGCTCGATGGTTATCACGGCTACCTGATGACTGACGACTACGCTGGCTACAACGCCGTGGCCGTGCAAGAGGGCATCGAGCGGTTGGCCTGCTGGGCGCATGCGCGGCGCAAGTTCGTCGAGGCGCAGAAAGTGCAGCCCAAGGGCAAGACCGGCCGTGCCGACATGGCGCTGAACCTGATCAATAAGCTCTACAGCATCGAACGTGAACTGAAGGACGCCAGCGATGCCGAGCGGCAGGCCACCCGAGTGCAACGCAGCCAACCGCTGCTCGATCAACTCAAGGCCTGGCTGGACAAGACCCAGCCGCAGGTTGCTGGGCAGACGGCTCTGGGTAAGGCCGTAAACTACCTGGCCAGCAACTGGGGCCGGCTGGTGCGTTACGTCGAAGGTGGAAACCTGCCCATCGATAACAACCGCGCCGAAAACGCCATCCGCCCGTTCGTCATCGGTCGCAAGAACTGGTTGTTCAGCGACACGCCCAAGGGCGCCACGGCCAGCGCACAGATCTACAGCCTGATCGAAACCGCCAAGGCCAACGGCCAAGAGCCTTACGCCTGGCTGCGCCACATCCTCGAACACCTGCCAACGGCACAGAGCGTCG
>NZ_PIYS01000021.1:0-34019 GCF_002835605.1 Pseudomonas fluvialis
CTTACTCCACAAGCACCCACACGAATTGCTTGATTCAATTTGTTAAAGAGCGTTTCGATCAAGCCTTTCGTCTCAACCGAGGCCGCGCATTCTACAGCAGCCTTTCAATCTGTCAAGCTGTTTTTGAAGAATTTTTCGTTTCTTCTCAACCGCTTAGCTGAACCGAAGCAGCGCTTCCGATCAGCGGGAGGCGCATATTACAGTATCCGAGAACACTGTCAACACTCATTCCCGTACGCTTTTCAAAGAAATGCGATATGGGATGGCCATGATAACCGAGAGGCAGAAAAAGGCAAGCTGCGCTCAACAGCATCGTCGGTATACTGCTCGCCTCAGGATCAATTCCATATCCTGACTCTTAGAAAACCGACCAAGACTATGCACAACCAAGCCCCCCTGCAGCTCTCCCACCGTTTCTCCGTTGCCCCCATGATGGACTGGACGGATCGTCACTGCCGTTATTTCCTCCGCCAACTGTCACGCCACGCATTGCTGTACAGCGAAATGGTGACTACGGGTGCGCTTCTACACGGAGATACCCAGCGCTTTCTGGCATATCACGCCGACGAGCACCCAGTAGCCCTGCAACTGGGCGGCAGCCAGCCCGACGAACTGGCAAAGTGTGCACGCATGGCAGAGGAATGGGGCTACGATGAAGTAAACCTGAATGCCGGCTGCCCGAGTGATCGGGTACAAAACAACATGATCGGCGCCTGCCTGATGGCATACCCACAGAAGGTTGCCGAGTGTATCCGCGCTATGTGTGATGCCACTTCTCTGCCCGTCACCCTTAAGCATCGCATTGGTATCAATGGCAGAGACAGCTACGCCGAGCTATGCGACTTCGTCGGAACAGTGGCGGAAGCTGGCTGCAGAAGCTTCACGGTGCACGCCCGGATAGCCATTCTCGAAGGCTTATCCCCTAAAGAAAACCGCGAGATACCACCGCTGCGCTACGAGGTTGCCAGACAACTCAAAAATGACTTTCCGCACCTGGAGTTCATTCTAAACGGCGGCATCAAGACGCTCGGCGAGTGCGCAGTCCATCTGCAAACCTTCGATGGGGTTATGCTCGGTCGCGAGGCTTATCACAACCCCTACCTGCTTGCCGAGGTTGACCGCTGTTTATTTTCAGATACGCACGATACCCCCACTCGCCAGCAGGTTGCCCTGCAGATGCGTACATATATAGAAGCGCACCTTCAACAAGGCGGGCAAATGCAACACATTACCCGGCATATGCTTGGTCTTGCCCAGGGATTCCCAGGAGCCCGCCGTTTTCGCCAGCTACTCTCGGCAGACATCCATCGTCATCCTGAGCCACTGGCGCTCTACGATGAGGCCTGCAGACTACTGGAAGGGCGTTGAGCGCCACCCTGCGCTCAGGTAAGGTCAGCGCATCATCGCGATAGGGACAGGTAATGATTTCCAAGCTGGAACAACTCAAGCAGTACACCACAGTCGTAGCCGACACAGGCGACATTGATGCAATAGTGTGCCTCAAGCCGGTGGATGCTACAACCAACCCTTCACTGCTCCTCAAGGCAGCTTCACTGCCGCGCTATCAGGAACACCTTCAGCAAGCTCTGCAGAAGGCTTCCGGCGATCTGGCGCAAGCCTCTGATCGCTTTGCCGTGGCCGTTGGCCGAGACATTTTGCAGGTAATACCCGGACGCATCTCCACCGAAGTCGATGCACGCCTGTCTTTCGATAGCAAAGCTACACGCTATCGTGCCGAGCGACTGATTGACTTCTATGAATCCGCTGGCATTCCTCGCGAGCGGGTACTGATCAAGATAGCAGCCACCTGGGAAGGCATTCGCACAGCCGAACTACTCGAACGCTCCGGCATCCAGACCAACCTGACCCTGTTGTTTTCCTTTGCGCAGGCAGCCGCCTGTGCCGATGCCGGCGTCTTTCTGATCTCCCCTTTCGTAGGCCGCATCTATGACTGGCACAAAAAAGCCAGCGGGCATGACTTTTCCAGCATCGAAGACCCTGGCGTCGCCTCGGTGGCACGCATCTATCGCTATTACAAAAAACATGAGTTCCAGACCGTGGTAATGGGCGCCAGTTTCCGCAACCTGGGCCAGATCGAACAATTGGCAGGCTGTGATCGGCTGACCATCAGCCCTGAACTGCTTGAGCAACTGGCTCAGAGCACAGGCACACTGCCACGCCACTTGCAGCCTGGCGACAGCCAGCCACGCTGGGAGCTGGATGAGGCAGGTTTCCGCCTGGCACACAACGAAGATGCCATGGCCACCGAGAAACTCGCGGAAGGCATTCGTTTGTTTGCCAGAGACCAGGAAAAACTCGAAGCGCTGCTGCAGTCGCTGCGCTGAAGGAAATGCCTAGCTGCGCTCCAGAGCGCTCACCAGGTCATGGAAGGCTTCACGATTGGAGTCGTTGAGCCCCATGAGGATACGGTGCGCTTCCAGAACTTTGGCACGCACCACCTCTTCGGACTGATCCTGCGGAGGCAGATCCTCGAGGCAGTCTGGACAAGGCAACGGGGTATCAATGATGTTGAACACCTGATCGAAACCCATCGACTGCAGCAAACGGGTGATATCCGCATTGGTGGTAACAACTGTCGGCAACAGGCCGATTTTCTGCCGGGAGAGAATCGACAGCTTGGCCATTAATCCCAAGGTCGTACTGTCCACACTGCTGGTTTCAGTCAAGTCGATGACAATGGCCGAAAAGTTCAACGCCGTGAAGATCTTTTCGATGGTTGCATCCAGCGTAGAACAGAGCGTGAGGCGTACTTCGCCAACGAATTTGAGGACGAAGGTTCCGTCCTGCTCTGCAAACTGGATCTTGCCCGTACTCATGCAGGGTCCCTGCGTAAAACCAAGAGGGCAATATCATCCGGCATCTCGCCCAGCCTGGCCAGCCCAAAAGCCGTTCGCAAGCCATCCAGTGTACCGCCGGCACGCGCAACCCACTCAGGTAATGCAGCCTCTTTATCCTTCAGCGTGGCGCCGGGCAGCAAATCAAGTATGCCATCGGAGAACAAGCTGAGACTGAACTGCTCGGGCAAGTCGAGGCATTCATCCTGGTAAGTCGCCTCGGCAAACAATCCGATCGGCAAACCGCGCCCCTGGAGATAGCGTGCCTGACCATCCGCAAGCAGTACCGGCAGCGGCAAGTGTCCACCGACACTGTAGGTCAGCTGATTACGTGCAAGGTCGATGACCCCGCCCAGCATGGTGACATGCTTGCCCAGCTTGCAATTGAGTAGACTGCGGTTGATGTGGGCAAGTACCTGCGATGGCAGGAAAGGCCCCGGCTGACCATTGCGCCGGGATTCATAGAGCAGACGCGAGGTCATGAACTTCAGCAATACCGTGACGAATGCCGACGATGCGCCATGCCCCGAGACATCTGCCAGATAAAACGCTACGCGTTGTTCATCCACCTGGAAGTAATCAACGAAGTCACCAGATAGATACAACGAAGGAATGATCTGATGCGCAAAGTGCAGATCAGCTACCTGCCAGGGTGTGCTCGGCAACATATTCAGCTGCACCTGTCGCCCCGCTGTCTGATCCTCCTGCAGCAGCCGCAAGCTGTCCTGCAAATGCTGGTTGGCCTGCTCCAGCTTCTCCCGGTAGCGCAGGTTCTCCACCTGCAACTGAGTACGCTCCAGCGCACGCCGCACGGCCATCTCGAGTACGGCTAGGTCTTCCAGCGGTTTGATCAGATAGTCCACCGCCCCCAGACGCAGAGCCTCGACCGCATCGCTCATCACCCCGGCACCCGAGACCACGATAACGGGTACGGGTACCGGTCGCACACACTGCCCCAGGCGACGAATCAGTTCCAGACCGTCCATATGCGGCATACGCAGGTCACAGATCACCAGATCAGCCTGTGTCTGCTCGAACAGGGCCAGCCCCTGCGCCGCACTCCCCGCCTGCAGTACGGTGAAGCCACTGTCTTCCAGGTAGGCGGCGAGACTGGTACGCACCACCTCATCGTCGTCGATGATCAGCAATGTAGCGCTGGATTTATGCATGCGGCTTCCGGGCAGACAGCACCAGGCAGGTAAGTGGCACGAACAGGCCAAAGCAGGCCTGCGCACAGGTTCAAGGCGCTGACGGTACTCCCATATGCCAGGCCTTTCAAGCCACAGCCGGCCGTCGAAAGGCGCCTTTACAGGCGAAAACGGCCAGGGGTATAACAGCCTGCAGGGTCCGTACAATAACGAGGAACTGCCTATGAGCCTGGACGATCGAGCCTACAGCGAAAAACGCGACTTCATTCGTATGCGTGTCGAGGCCGAGGTAATTCTCGAGCATGAGGGCAAGCAGTACCCTGCCAAGTGTCTGGACCTATCCAGTACCGGCATGCAGGTCGAAGTGGATGCCCCCCTGCAACTGGCTGATCGCCTGCAGGTCCGAATTCCTTCGGAACACTCGCAACTGCGGGGCCTGGACGCCGACGTCGAGGTGGTGCGTTGCAGCCGCCTTGATGATGGCCGCTTATCCCTGGGGCTGACCATACTGGCCATGCGCTAGCCGACAAAAAAGAAGGCAGCCTGGGCTGCCTTCTTTCATCAACAAAGGACGACTTCAGAAGTCGTCAAAATCATCTTCCACCTGCCCGTCACGAACGCGAAATTCGCGGTTCTGCAAGTAGGCGTTACGTACAAAGACATACTTGTCACCGATGATCATCCGCTCGGCCGACAGCAGATTGGCGCGGGTATCGATCACCGACATGCCCAAGACGGTATTACGCGTCGGGACATGATCAAGCTGTGGATAGATTCGCGCACGATTGTCCACCAGCATGCCCAGCGCATCACGCGGGTTGCTCGGCCCGGCAAACGGCAATACCAGATAAGGTCCACTACCCAGGCCCCAGGCACCCAGGGTCTGGCCAAAATCCTCATCACTACGCAGCAACCCCATCGGCGTGGCGACGTCAAAGAAGCCCAGAACCCCAAAGGTGCTGTTGAACAGCAAACGCGAGGTATCAACCCCTGCCGCATGCAGCTTGCCCTGCAGCAGGTTATTGCTCAGTCGCACTAACTCACCGAGATTGCTGAACATGTTGTGAATGCCATCTTCGAGAGGCTGCGGCGTTACCTTCTGATAGCCCTGCGCCAACGGTTTCAGCGCATAGCTATCAAGCGTTTCGTTAAAGGCAAAAACCGGTCGATTGAACGCTTCCCAAGGATCATCCTGATGTCCTTGCGGAGCCGCCATAAGCGGTGTGCCAAGCAATAGCAGCACGGTGCAGGACAGCCGACGGGGCAACCTGAACAACCGTTTAAGCAGCGTGTCACGCATGTTTCTCTCCTTGATCGAGACAGCAAACGCCACCTGAGTCGCTGGCAGCGTGGCCAGCCGCAGGTTAAAGCAGCGATTATAGCGGCTAGCCCTGCATTACGGCAGGTTTTAGCCAGATCACCCATGCAAGGAACCCTGCAATGACCGATACACCCCTGCTCTACCAGTGCCTGATACCCGTGCGCTGGGGCGACATGGATAGCTACGCCCATGTGAACAACACGCAATACCTACGCTATCTTGAAGAAGCCCGCATCCAGTGGTTCGCGCAGATCGGCATCGACCTGCAGGAGGCTCCGCAAGGCCCTGTGCTCCTGCAGGTGCAACACAGCTTCCTGCGCCCGGTGCAGTATCCAGCCACCTTGCGCGTACAATTGCATGCCGGTGATCTGGGGCGTAGCAGCCTGGTCCTGCAGCACCGCCTGTACCTGCAGGACGATCCCACGCTGCTCGGCGAAGGCTACTGCAAACTGGTCTGGATTGAGCACGCCAGCGCTCGATCTACCGCTCTGCCCGAACAGCTGCGCGCGCAATGGCCTGTCATGCCTGCGTCATGACCAGCCACTAGGCTGGCCGACCAGACCCTACGGAGTATGGCCATGGTCAGCCCCCTGCCCTTCAGACTCTGGCTGTTTGACTTGCAGGGTGTACTGCAAGCTACCTCGGAGAAAGACGCACAAATCAGTCGTCACCTTCTCCAGCAACTGCAACAACAGGGTATCGCCTGGGGTTGGCTGAGCGATCAGCCTGGCGTACAAAGCCTCGCCCTACTCGAAACACTGGCGCAAAACGGCCTGCAGCCGCGTGCGGGGGTAGCCGGCACAGTCGCCTGGCCGGCACCGCATAGCTGCTGGCAAGCACTGCAACAGGCGCAGGCGGAAAGCTGCCGACAAACTCTGGTGATCAGCGCCACCCCGCTACTTAGCCAGAGTGCCCGTGCGGCCGGGCTGTGGTGTATTGGCCTGGCACGCCATGCCCAGGCCGATCGCCATTGGCTCAGCCTGGACAAACAGCGCCAGCACGACAGGCGTAGTCAAGCGACCCTCGCGCACTATGCGGCCGGCTGCCATTCGGTCGTCGAGCAACTGGCCGATCTACCAGGAAGTCTCCACGACCTGGCTCAACGCCTGCAGCGCGGCGAACAGCCTTGAGCAACCAGCCCCATCCGCTTGACGAGCATCAGGGCAAATGACGCCACCTGGGTTAACCTGTACTCAAGGTCACCCGCATGGCGTATGACGCTAACGAGACAGCTCGTCGCTGCTCACGCCAAGCGTCATGGCCGACATTTCTTGCCCTGTTAAGGAGAGCCGTATGCCCACCCACCAACTGCAACAGCACATCGCCCAACTGCAACAGCAACTGATTGCCACGCCGAGCCTCGACCGTGCACACCGCGAGGATCTGGAAGCCCTGATCGCCGAACTGCAGCTGCAGCTTCAGCAGGAAAGCCTGGCCCTAGATAGCAACCTGGTCGACGGTTTCAACCTGGCCGTGGAACGCTTCGAAGTAGAGCACCCCACGCTGACTGGCACGCTGCGCAACCTGCTGCAGACCCTGGCCAACATGGGCATCTGAGCCGCTACTGACGAACCAGGCGCAGATTCTCCGGCTCGCCCGGTAGCAAGCTGCGCCAGGGATTGATATCCAGCCCGCCACGTCGCACGTAGCGCGCATAGACCACCAGTTCCTGAGGTGCTAGCAGGCGCAGCAGGTCGAGATACACCCGCTCCACGCATTGCTCATGGAAATCCGCGTGCTGGCGGAAGCTGACCAGGTAGGCGAGCAGGCTGGCGGCATCCAGGCTGCGCTCAGCTCGGTAGCTAACCACCAGGGAGCCCCAGTCCGGCTGGTGGGTTACCGGGCAGTTCGACTTGAGCAGGTGGCTGTGCAGCGTCGCCGCCCCTGCTTCTGGCGTACAACGCAGCAATTCGGGGCGCGGCTGGTCATAGCCTTGCACCTGGATATCCAGATCGTCGATGCACAGCCCCGGCACTTCGCCCAGCACGTGCTGACCTGCCTCACGCACGCTGCTCAGGCGCACCGTAACCGGCGCACCCGCCACCCCGGACAGATCGGCAGCGATGATCTGCTGCAGCGCCTGGGCATCGGCAAACACACTCTGGTTCAGCGAATTGAGATACAGCTTGAATGACTTGGACTCGATGATATTGGGCGAATCAGCCGGGATACGGAACTCGGCCAGCGCCACCACCGGCTTGCCCGAAGGCAGCAGCCAGGACAGCTCGTAACAGTTCCAGATATCCACGCCATGATAGGGCAGCTGCCCCGCCTGCAGGCCCAGTTCGGCCCATTTGGCGGCACGCGGAATGGGAAACAGCAGCGCCGGGCTGTACTGGTCGACATAGGCACTGGTCTTGCCCAGCGGCGAAAGTTCGGCGGGGTGTTGCATGAACGACTGACCTGCGAAAAAACTCGGGCGGGCATTCTAACAGGCCCATCGCACGCATTCTGCAACAGAAAGCTGCCAGCCTGAGCCGGCCTGCATGGCACACTTCAGCATCATCCAGCACAGCGGAGACACTCATGGACGTCAGCCACCGCACCTCGCCCAACCATCCACATCTGCAGCATTTCATCGACCAGGCACATAACCTGCCTGGCGCGGTAGTCACCGCCGTCGTGCATCCAGTCGATGCACTGAGCCTGGCCGGTGCCTTGCAAGCCGCCGAACAGGGCATCATCGAGCCCTGGCTGGTCGGCCCCCAGTCACGCATTCGCGCGGCAGCCGAAGCCGCCGACCTGGATATCCGCGGGCTGCGCCTGATCGATAGCGAGCACAGCCATGCCGCAGCCGCCGAAGCGGTGCGCCTGGTACGCGCTGGGGAAGTTCACGCACTGATGAAAGGCGGCCTGGCCACCGGCGAGCTGCTCGCTGCGGTTACCGACCGGCAATTGGGCCTGCGCACCGAACGACGTCTGTCGCACATCTTCGTGCTGGATGTGCCCAGCTACCACAAACCGCTGCTGGTCACCGATGCAGCGATCAATATCGCCCCGGGCCTGGCCGAGAAAGCCGACATCCTGCAGAACGCCTTCGACTGCGCGCATGCGCTGGGCATCGCCGAGCCACGCGCGGCGATTCTCTGCGCCGTGGAAAAGGTCATGCCCAACATGCCCGCCACCCTGGATGCCGCGGCGCTCTGCAAGATGGTCGAGCGCGGCCAGATCAGTGGCGGCATTGCCGATGGTCCACTGGCCTTCGACAACGCCATCTCCCGCCAGGCGGCCGAGGCCAAGGGCATCCGCTCCACGGTGGCCGGCGAGGTGGACATCCTGCTCGCGCCGGACCTGGAAGCCGGCAACATTCTTTCCAAACAGCTGCAATACCTGGCCGGTGCCACCGCCGCCGGCATCGTCATGGGCGCCCGTGTGCCGATCATCCTGACCAGCCGTGCCGATGGCAGCCTGGAGCGGCTGGCTTCCTCAGCCGTGGCCCTGCTGGTCGCCCGGCACATGGGACGCCTGTGACATGCAGGCCTGGCTGACTGTCAACGCCGGCTCATCCAGCCTCAAGTGCGCGCTGTTCGCCCCACAAGGGTCGTGTCTGGCACGCGGCAAGGTCAGCGGCCTGCCCGACGCCGCGCAGCTCAGCTGGCAGGTCGGCAACCAGCCAGTATGCCGACAGGCCTTGCCCGAAGTCGCCGGGCCTAACTGGCAAAGCGCCGCACTCGCCGCGCTACTGCACTGCTTGCACAGCACCGGCGACTGGCAGATCAGTGCCATCGCACACCGTGTTGTGCACGGCGGCCTGCGCTACGCACAGGCACAGTGGCTGGATGACGCCTGTCTGGACTATCTGCGTAGCCTGGAAAGCCTCGCCCCACTCCACCAGCCGTACAACCTGGCGCTGATCGAACAGTGTGCCGTGCAACTGCCCGGACGCCGCCAACTGGCCTGCTTCGATACCGCCTTCCACCAGCAGATGCCCGCGCTGGCCCGCGAATATGCCTTGCCACGCGCCCTGAGCGAAGCCGGCGTGCTGCGCTATGGCTTCCATGGCCTGTCTTATGCCGGGTTGCGCAGCCGCCTGGCCGAGCTGGAACCGCAACGTCACCTGGGCCGCGTGGTCATGGCCCATCTGGGCAGCGGCGCCTCGATGTGCGCCATGCGCAACGGAGTCAGTCAGGCGTCGAGCATGGGCTTCAGCGCGCTGGACGGCCTACCGATGGGCACTCGCTGCGGCCAGCTCGACCCGGGCGTACTGCTCTACCTGATACGCGAACGGGGCATGGATGCCGACGCCCTGGAGCAGCTGCTCTACCGGGAAAGTGGCTGGCTGGGGGTATCCGGGCTGTCCAGCGACATGCGTACCCTGCGCGCCAGTTCCGAGCCTGCCGCGCGGCATGCCATCGACTTGCTGGCCTACCGTCTGCAGCGCGAGCTGGGCTCGCTGGTTGGCGCGTTGGGCGGCCTGGATCTGCTGGTGTTCAGCGGTGGTGTCGGTGAGCACGATGCCGCACTGCGCGCTCAGCTATGCCAAGCCAGTCAGTGGCTGGGCATCCGTCTGGATGAGCAACGCAACCAGGCTGGCACAGGACTGATTTCACACCCCGAGAGTGCCGTCGGGGTGTGGGTGATCGCCAGTGACGAGGAGGCGCAGATGGCCCGCGAACTGCGCCAGGCGCTGGCCGCGGGCTGAAGCTGCGCGCGTCCGGTCACGCCGGGCGCTTGGCACGGCGCTGCCCCGCCGCAATGGCATCGGCAGCACGTACCCGTACATAACTGCCCGGCGCGGCCTGCAGCGGCGGGTAGTCGGCACTGCCCGGTTCGCGGGGCGGTACCTGTTCGCCGGCATACTGGGTAAGCCATTGCAGCCAGTGCGGCCACCAGGAGCCGGGATGGCGCTCGGCGTCGGCAAACCACTGTTCGGCATCCTCGGGCAGCTGCGCGTTACACCAGTAGCCATACTTGCCCTTGGCCGGCGGGTTGACTACCCCGGCGATATGCCCGGAGCCGGCCAGCACGAAGGTGCGCTCACCGCCATGCACACGGGCACCCCGGTAGGTGGTTTTCCACTTGGCGATGTGATCCTGCTGGGTAGACAGGAAAAAGCTCGGCACCTCAATCTGCGCCAGATCGATGGACTCACCCGCCAGGGTCAGCGCATCGGCCTGCACCAGGCGGTTTTCCAGGTACATCTGGCGCAGGTAGTAGACATGCATGCGTGCCGGCAGGTTGGTGCCGTCGGTATTCCAGTACAACAGGTCAAAGGCCGCCGGTGGCTTGCCCTTGAGATAGTTATTGATCCAGAACGACCAGAACAGCTCGTTCTCGCGCAACAGGTTGAAGGTAAAGGCCATCGCCCGACCGTCCAGGTAGCCCTGGCGCTGCAGCATGCGCTCGATACCCGACAGCGAATGCTCGTTGATGAACACGCCGATGCCGCCGGGATCGGAGAAGTCCAGCAAGGTGGTCAGGTACGTGGCACTGGCCACCGGCTGGCGCCCCTTCTTGGCCAGCCAGGCCAGAGTGCTGCCCAGCAGGGTGCCACCGATGCAGTAGCCCAGCGCATTAAGCTGCTCCTCGCCGGTAATCGCCTGGATGACCTGCATGGCCTGCAGCGGGCCTTCCAGCATGTAGTCCTCGAAGCCCTTGTCACGCAGCTCGGGGCCGGGGTTGACCCAGGAAATGACAAAGACTGTCAGGCCTTGCTCGACCATCCAGCGAATCAGCGAGTTCTGCGGGGTCAGGTCGAGGATGTAGAACTTGTTGATCCATGGCGGCACCACCAGCAGCGGCCGCTGGTACACGCTGGGTGTACTCGGGCTGTACTGGATCAGCTGCATCAGCTCATTCTGGTAGACCACCTGGCCCGGCGTGGTGGCGATGTTCTCGCCAATGCGAAAGGCACTGACATCGGCCATCGCCACATTGAACAGGCCCGGGTTACGGCTGATATCCGTCAGCAACTGGCGTCCGCCTTCCAGCAGATTCTGGCCGCGCTGCTCAACGGTGATGCGCAGCGCCTCGGGATTGCTGGCTAGAAAGTTGGACGGCGACAGCGCACTGACCACCTGGCGTACGTAAAAGCGCATCTGGTCGTGGTTGGCTCCGGGAATCCCCGGCATCTGGTCCACCCAGTCGAGCAGTGCCTGGGCATTCAGCAGATAGGCCTGGTGCAGGTAATCATAGGGCAGCCAGCGACGCCACTCTTCAGCGGCGAAACGCCGGTCATCCGGCTCGGCCGTGGCCACCGGATCGGGCTGCTGGCCGCAAGCCCGCGCGGCACCATATACCCCCAAGGCCACATGCTGGCGCAGCAACTGGCTTTCCGCCTCGACAAAGCGCAGCGGGTTGAGCAAGGCGCTTTCCCACAGGTTGCGATAGGCCGTGGACATCTCGCTGAGGGTGGACAGCGTGGTGTCGCTGACCAGACCGGTCTGGCCCAGCCACTTCTCCATCTGTTCCTCAGCCCGGTCGAGATTGCGATTGACCGTACGCAATACCTTGCCAGTTACTTTCTTCAGCATGTCGGGAAACACAGCCACAGTCCTCGTGGTGATCGCGGGGGATGATGCTCGCTACGCAAGGCGCCCGCTGCCGGGCGCCCTGGCGCACCTCAGGCTTCGCTGCCGGCGCTCTTCAACGGTTTGGCGCGCGGCTTGCTGGGCGCTGCCGGCTCTTCTTCGCCCTGAAAGGCCGCCTGCAACTGCTCACCGACTTCCTGGACATAGCCTTGCCAGGCTTGCCAGTCGCTGGCCATCTGCTCGTTGAGGCTCTTGAAGGCCTCGGTCTGGCATTGCGCCAGGCCAGCCAGGTCATTGTTCTTCAGCGCCTCACCAGCCGCCCGCGACTGCTCCATGGCGAAGGTGGCATAGCGCTGCAGGGATTCCAGCTGCATCTTGCTGGCCTTGCTGAACTGCTCGAACAGCCCCTGGTTGAGGCGCACGCTGCGCTCCAGCAGATCACGGCTCTTCTCGGTAAAGGTTCCGAAGACGTCTTGATTCATCGTTGCTACTCCTTGTCTTGATGGCAGGTATGCACAGGCAGGCTGAGCAGCGCCCGGGCGAGGTTCCTGCAGTATCCTCGCCCGGCCAGTCTAGCGCGGCCGTCTTGCAGTTTTGTTGACCTACTGCATGGCCTGAAGTTCAGCCCCCAGTGGCCGCCAGCGACGCAACAACAGATACAGGCTGGGCACCACGAACAGGGTGAACAAGGTGCCGACCAGCAGGCCACCGACAATCACCAAACCCAGTTGCTGGCGGGCCATGGCGCCGGCACCCGTGGCCAGGGCCAGCGGCAAGGCGCCCAACACCATCGCGCCGGTAGTCATGAGAATCGGCCGCAGACGCTGAGTGGCCGCCTCGCGCACCGCTGCCTGCAACTGCCAGCCCTGACGCAGCAACTGGTTGGCGAATTCGACGATGAGGATGCCGTGCTTGGTAATCAGGCCGATCAGCGTGACCATGCCGATCTGCGAATACAGGTTGAGCGTGCCGCCGAACAGGTGCAGCGCCAGCAAGGCACCGGCCATCGACAGCGGAACGCTGAACAGGATGATCAGCGGATCGAAGAAACTCTCGAACTGCGCGGCCAGCACCAGGTAGATGAACAGCAGCGCCAGCACGAAGATCAGCGCCACGCCACTGGAGGACTCCTTGAAGTCACGCGACAGGCCGTTGTAGTCGAACAAGGTCTGTGCCGGGAGGATTTCCCGGGCCCGCGCCTCCAGATGCTGCAACGCCTCGCCGAGGGTATAGCCGCTGCCGACGTTGGCGGTCAGGGTCACCGCACGCAACTGGTTGAAGTGGTTGAGCTCGCGCGGCGCCACGCTCTCCTCCACCTCGATCAGGTTGGCCAGCTGCACCATCTGCCCATCCAGCCCGCGCACGAACACCCGGCGCAGGTCGTCCGGGTTGCTGCGGTCGACATCTGCCAGCTGCACCAGCACATCGTATTGCTCGCCGTCCTGCTTGAAGCGGGTGACCTGGCGACTGCCGAACAGGCTCTCCAGGGTACGGCCGATGCTCGCCACGTCGCTGCCCACCGCCACCGCCTGCTCACGGTTGACGCGCACCTTGAGCTGCGGACTGTTCAGCTTGAGGTCGCTGTCCAGGCTCTCCAGTCCGGGATAGCTGCGCAGGTCATCGAGCAGGCGCTCGACGTAAGGCTCCAGCTCGGCATAGTCGAGCGAGGAACGAATCACGAAGTTGACCGGCTGGTTGCGTGAGCTCTGCCCCAGCGGCGGCCGGTTGATCGGAAAGGCGCGGATGCCGGGAATGTCCTGCAGCAGCGGCAGCAGCTCGTCACGGATTTCGAACTGGCTGCGCGTGCGCTGATCCCAGTCCTCCAGCTTGAGAAACGACAGGCCCTGGGCCACCGTCGGGAAGCCGGCAATCACCAGGTAACGGTTACTCTCCGGCAGGCTGGCGTAAGCCGCTTCCAGCTCCCGCGCATAGCGGCTGGTGTAGTCCAGGGTGGCGCCGTCCGGCCCGCTGATCACCCCGACGATGGTGCCGGTATCCTCGGTGGGTGCCAGCTCGCTGCGCAGGCTGACGAACAGTGCCGCACAGGCCAGCAACACCACCAGCAACAGGCACAGCACCAGCCGCCAGCGCGGCAGCACCCAGTCCAGACGCCGCTGGTAGCCGGCCTGCAAGCCGTTGAGCAGCTGCTCGATGCACTGGTAGAAGCGGTTATCCGCCGTGCTGCTGTGCGGCTTGAGCAGGTAGGCACACATCATCGGCGACAGGGTCAGCGCGACGAAGCCGGAAACCAGCACCGCACCCGCCAGCGTCCAGGCGAACTCGGTAAACAGTTTACCGGTGGTGCCCTGCATAAAGCCGATCGGCGCATACACCGCGGCCAGGGTCAGGGTCATGGCGATCACCGCAAAGGCAATCTCGCGACTGCCCTGCAAGGCCGCGGCCAGCGGCGCCATGCCGCGCTCAATGTGCCGGTGAATGTTCTCCAGCATGACGATGGCGTCGTCCACCACCAGGCCAATGGCCAGCACCAGCGCCAGCAGGGTCAGCGTATTGACGGAAAAACCCAGCACCGCCATCAGCGCAAAACCACCCAGCAGCGACACCGGGATAGTCACCAGCGGCACCAGCGTGGCACGCAGCGAACGCAGGAACAGGAAGATGATCAGGATGACCAGTGCCACCGCTTCCCAGATGGTCACGTAGACGTTGTCGATCGACTCGCGGATGAACAGCGAGTTGTCGTTGGCCACCGCCACCTCCAGGCCTTCCGGGAGCAGCGCACGAATCGATGGCAGCGCTTCCTCCAGGCCGGCGGAAATCTCCAGCGGGTTGGCCGTGGCCTGCTTGATGATGCCCACCGAGACCGCCGGCAGCCCATTGAAGCGCACCAGGCTGCGTTCATCGGCAGCGCCCAGTTCGGCATGTCCGACATCGCTGAGGCGCACCAGATAACCGGGCGAACGGTCGTCGCGCAGCAGGGCCTGGCGGGAATCGACAAGGATCAGCTGGTTGAACTGCTCGACGCTGCGCAGATCGGTTTCCGCCAGCACGGTGAACTCGCGCTGGCGCGACTCGATGCGCCCGGCGGGAATCTCCACGTTCTGCCGGCGCAGGGCATTTTCCACGTCCTGCACGGTGAGGTTGTGCGCCGCCATTTTCTCCGGGTCCAGCCACAGGCGCATGGCATAGCGACTGGCACCGCGGATCTGCACCTCGGACACCCCGGGAATGATCTGCAGACGGTCCTGCACCACCCGCTGCAGCAGGTCAGCAATCGCCAGCACGCTGTGCTGCTCGCTGTAGAACGCCAGCCAGATCACCGGCTGGGCGTCGGCCTCCATCTTCTGCACCTGCGGCTCGCGCACTTCGTCAGGCAGCAGCGTACGCACCCGGCCCAGACGATCACGCACCTCGTTGGCCGCCTCGGTGGCGGCGGTGCCCAGGCGAAAGCGCGCGGTGATCTGGGTATTTTCCGCACGGCTGATCGAGCTGACGAAATCCAGCCCGGCAATGCCCGCCAGCACATCCTCGATGGGCTGCGCGACCTGCGACTCCATGATCTCCGGGCTGGCGCCGGGATAGATGACGTTGACCGTCACCACCGGCACATCGATGTTCGGGTACTCGCGCACCGGCAGGCGCTGCCAGGCCAGCAGGCCAAGCAACACCACGAGCAGCGACAGCACACTGGCCAGCACCGGACGCTCGATGCACAGCTGCGACAACCTCATGGCCGAGCTGCCTCCGCCGGCGCGCTGCGCACGCGCACCGGGTCGCCGGGGAACACCTTGTGCCAGCCACTGCGGATCACCTGCTCATCCCCCCGCAGGCCTTCGCGCACCTCCACCCAGCCCTCGCGGCGCAAGCCCAGCTGCACCACCTGGCGACGCACCTTGCCCTGTTCCACCAGGCTCAGCAGGCGCTGCTCGCCCTGCGACATCACCGCCTCCTCGGGCACCAGCATGGCATCCGCGCGTTCCTCGATAATCACCGCCACCCGCACGAACTGTCCGGGATACAGATGCCCCTCGTGGTTATCCAGCTGCGCGCGCACCGCCTGGCTGCGCCCGGCCTCGTCGAGACGCGGGTTGATCGCCTGCACGCGGGCCTCGAAGCGCTGTCCCGGCTGGCTGTCCACCGTGACCTCCACGGCCTGACCGATGCGCAGCTGGCTGACGGTTTTCTGCGGAATACGGAAATCCAGCTTGAGCGGATCGAGCACTTCCAGGTTGACGATATCCTGGCCGGCCTGCAGGTAGTCGCCCGGGCTGACCTGACGCAACCCCAGGGTGCCGGCATAGGGCGCACGGATGCGCGTCTTGTCCAGACGCGCCTCGGCCAGCAGCACGCTGGCCGCTGCCAGTTGCAGATTGGCCTGCGCCTCGTCGAGCGCCTGGGCGTTGCTGGCGCCACGCTGGTAGAGCTGACGGGTACGTTGCGCGCTGCGCTCGGCCAGCGACAGGTTGGCCTTGGCCTGGGCCAGTTCGGCACTGGCGATGGCATCGTCCAGGCTGACCAGCAGATCACCCGCCGCCACCTGCTGGCCCTCACGAAAATGCAGACTGGCCAAGCGGCCGGCCAGCTCAGGGCGAATCATCACCGACTCGTCGGAACGCAAGGCACCGAAGGTCACCAGCTCATCACGCACCTTGTCGCGGCGCACTTCGCTGACCTCCACCAGGGTCGGCGGCTCGTCGGCCAGCACCGGCATAGCAGCCAGCCAGCAGAAACCGGCCAGCAGCGCAGCGCACCAACCAGCCGTGCGAATGCCCAACCCTTGCGTTTCAAGCCTTGTCGTCACCCTGCTACTCCTTGCCGCTATTGCGCCCGGCATCCTGCCGGAGCAGGCAACCAGCCGTGGCTAGCTGCGCATACCCCGGCCACTGCTGAGCAGGTGGATGCACCAGAGGTAGAGGATAACCAAGGTGAGCAGCATAAAGGCGATGGCCAGGCCGATATTCAGGTCGGAGACCCCAAGTATTCCGTAACGAAATGCATTGACCATGTGCAAGATCGGGTTGATCTGCGAAACCTGCTGCCAGAACGGTGGCAACTGACTGATCGAATAGAACACCCCGCCCAGGTAGGTCAGCGGCGTGAGCACGAAGGTCGGGATGATCGACACATCGTCGAAGCTGCGCGCAAACACCGCGTTGATCAGCCCGCCCAGGGCGAAGATCGCCGCGGTCAGCAGGATCACCAGCACCGTCACGCCCAGGTGCGCCACCTGCAAATGGGTGAAGAACAGCGACAGCAGGCTGACGATCAGCGCCACTGCCAGGCCGCGCAGCACGCCACCGATGGCATAACCGATGACGATGGTATGCGGCGACACTGGCGAGACCAGCAGTTCCTCGATGTTGCGCTGGAACTTGCTGGAGAAGAAGCTCGACACCACGTTGCTGTAGGCATTGGTGATCACCGCCATCATGATCAGTCCCGGCACGATGAACTGCATGTAGCTGAAGCCATGCAGATCACCGATCTGCCGGCCAATCAGGTTGCCGAAGATGATGAAATACAGGCTCATGGTGATCGCCGGCGGCAGCAGGGTCTGCGGCCAGATCCGCGTGAAACGGCGCACCTCGCGGCGCACGATGGTCTGCAGGGCTACCCCATTGCAACGCAGCTCGGCACTCATGCCTTGTCCTCCACCAGGTTCTTCTGCACCAGGGAGACGAACAGTTCTTCCAGGCGGTTGCTCTTGTTGCGCAGGCTGAGCACCTCGATATGGCGCTCCGCCAACTGGGCGAACAGCCCGGTGACGCCGCGCTGGCGCGGCACCTGCACCTCCAGGGTATGGCTATCCAGCAACTGGCAGGCATAGCCCTGCAGCAGCGGCGCTTCGCCGAGGGTTTGCCCGAGATCGAGCAGCAACGTATCCATATCCAGCTTGAGCAACAGCTCGCGCATGCTGCTGCGTTCGACAATGCGTCCCTGGTCGATGATGGCGATGTTGCGGCACAACTGCTCGGCCTCTTCCAGGTAATGGGTGGTGAGGATGATGCTCATGCCCTGCTGGTTGAGTTCGCTGAGAAAGCTCCACATCGAACGGCGCAGCTCGATATCCACCCCGGCGGTGGGCTCGTCGAGGATCAGCAGGCGCGGCTGGTGCATCAGCGCACGGGCAATCATCAGGCGACGCTTCATGCCCCCGGACAACTCGCGGGACACCGCATGGCGCTTGTCCCACAGGCCCAGCTGGGTCAGGTACTGCTCGGCACGCTCGCCGGCCACGCGCGCCGGAATGCCGTAATAACCGGCCTGGGTCACGACAATGTCGAAGACCTTTTCAAACTGGTTGAAGTTGAACTCCTGCGGCACCACGCCCAGGCAACGCTTGAGCGCACCCGGTTCGCGGTCGAGGTCGTGGCCGAACACCTGCACCGTACCGCTGGTCTTGTTGACCAGGGTGGAAAGAATGCCGATGGTCGTGGACTTGCCGGCGCCATTGGGGCCGAGCAAGGCAAAGAAGTCACCTTCGGCCACGTCCAGGTCGATGCCCTTAAGGGCCTGAAAACCATTGTGATAGGTCTTGCACAGCTGGCGAAGGGTTAACGCGGCAGTCATCGGGGAGGTACCTGGCAACAATCAGTCAGCCAAGGTGGGGGCGCCTGCCGGCAAATGCAAGCTCACTCGCCGTCGCGGCGCTTGGCTGGTTCGGCGGGCGGCTGCAGATCGCGCCAGCGCACCTCCACCGGCGAACTCAGCCAGCGCCGCAAACGTCCCAGCAAGCCCGGCGCAGGCAGCGGGTCAGGCGCGACATCCGGTAGCGGCGGCGCGCTGGCGGCAGTCTCCGCCTCGGCAGTCCCGACGGGCTCCGCTACCGGGCTGTCCGCATGCTCTGCCGAGCCACCCTCCACCTCGATCGACTCGATCGGCATAGGCAGCTCCGAGAGGCTCAGGCCCGCCTCGATATGCGCCAGGTTGGCGGCCAGTGCCTGGTCGAGCACCTGGTAGAACTGTGTCTGGCTTTCCGCGCAATGCGGGTTGCCGAGCATCAGTGCCAGGTCACCACGCATATCCTGGATATGCGCGACCAACGCCCGGCAGATGCCCTGCTCCTTTTCCTCGACACGCGCCAGGCGCTGCGCGATGGCCTCGCGCGGCAGCTCGAACTGCAACGCAGGCAGGTTTTCACCGCGCTGCTCCAGCAGCACGCGCATGGCGATATTGGTCCGTGCAAAGCGATTGAAGCCGTTGACCCGCGGATGGATCAGCTCAAGATCGCTGAGGCTGGCCCGCGCATCATCGACCAGCTGCAAGGCCATAGTGCTGATTTGCGCCAGGCTGTCGCGCACCTTGCCATCCAGCTGCTCAATCGCCTGGCGCAGTTCAGCACTGGACAGATCGGCCACCCGCTGGCGGATCACCTCGAACGCACGCAGGTCGGAATCGCTCGGCGCAGCGCCCGCGGCACCGCCTAACTGCAGCACGCTAGTCAACGCCACGCGCAGTTGTTGCAGGGTCTCGGTAAGGCGCAGCAGGCCAAGCAGCACCGCACGCTTCTTCTCCAGCAGGGCCACCTGCTGACTGAAGGCCAGAGAACTGTCCACGGTATCCAAGGTCCCTCTCCACGGGTGTACACGCAAGCAGCCGGGCTGCACGAGGCAAGATCGCAGGAAGCGCCAGGCACTGCAACTGCCGGGACGGGACGCTGACGCACAGCGATGGCGTCCCGGAGAGGGATCGAACCTCCAACCTTCCCCTTAGGAGGGGGACGCTCTATCCAATTGAGCTACCGGGACATCAGACGGCCGGCGAACGCCGACCGGGCGGCATGTTAGCGGCAGCGCCGCGCTTTGTCATGCCCCGAGGCCCCACCAAAAGCTCGCAGACCGCTCAGGGACGGCCCAGCGCAAAGAACTGCCCGGCGCTCCACACACCGAACCACACCTCGCCATCCAGTTCCTGCGGCTCGCTCAAGTCGACCATCTGGTAGAACACGTTACGGTGCACCAAGCCATCCAGATTGCTGCGCACCCGCACGTAGGGCGCCGGCTCGCCGGTGTGCGGATGCTCGCTGACCCGCAGCGGGTGCTCGGCATCCAGCAGCAGCTCGTCATCAACCTGGGTGAACAGGCGCAGACACTGCGTCTGGCCCTGCCCCTCGACCTCCATGCGGGTGATTACGAAGGGCGCATCGTCGACGCGAATACCCACCTTCTCCACCGGTGTGACCAGGAAATACTGCTCGCCATCGCGGCGGATGATGGTCGAGAACAGACGCACCATGGCCGGCCGGGTGATCGGCGTGCCCATGTAGTACCAGGTGCCGTCGCGGGCGATGCGCATGTCGATATCGCCGCAGAAATCCGGATTCCACAGGTGCACCGGCGGCAGGCCCTGGCTCTTGGGGATCTGTGCCAGCAGGTCGCCGGCCTTGTCGGATACAGTCATCAAAGGTTCCTTGCGCCGCCCGCGCCGCACAAGGCCCGCAACAGCAGCGTATGGTTAATGGCTCAGGCCTATCAGGCGCTGGGCATATTCTCGCAGCGGCGGGCCGATCAGGTCCTGCGGCTTTTTGTCATAGAACGTCAGAAAGCCGCCGCGCTGGCGAATCCGTGCGTAATCCAGCAGGTAACGGGTATTGGTTTCCAGCAGCATCAGCTGGATCACCCCCTTGTCCACACCCAGCCGATCCAGCGCCTCCTGGTCTGCCCATTCATCATAGGTGCCAATGCGGTCATCGGCACTGGCAAAGCGCAGGTACAGCAGGTAATGCGCGCCCTGCCCGCGCGCCGCCTGCATGGCCTCCTCCAGGCCCTGCGGGGCCGGGGCACGGCGCACCATGGGGAAATACTCGACAAACCCTGCAAAGGCCTGCTCGGCCACCACGTTGGCCGGCGTGGCATGGCCGGGCGGCACGAAATGCCCCTGGGCAATGTAGATCAGCGAGTCCGCCTGCAAGCGCCAGGTGCTGTTGCGCTGGATATGCGCATGGTCGAGCACACCGGCATCGCGCAGCTGGTAGAGCGTGCCGTCGGCCATATCGCTGACCTTCATACAGCCCGTCAGGCCGAGCAGCACCAGCAGCATGAGCAGTCGTTGCATGGGTTATCTCCACAGGCAATGCCGGGAATCCGGCGCATGCTTCACTCAAGCAGGAATCACGCCAAGCAGCCGGCCTGCGTTCACAGACCGCGCTGCCACTCCTGACGCAAACGTACCGCCTGCGGTTGCTCGATGGCCTGGCGCACCTGGGCGAGCAGGCGCGCCTTATCGGCACCGAGGGTGCCCTTGAGCACCAGATAGTTGGAGGCATGGTCACTGCGAAACACCGTGTCGCGCAGCTCCAGGCGCTGCAACAGGCGCTCCACTTCGAGGAACAGGCCGTGCTGGTCGAGCGGCTGGTAATCGGCAAACCCGGCGCGGAAGCGCGTCTCACCCATCGGGAAGCTGACCACCAGCGTCGACAGATACTCCGGCTGGCTATCGTTCATCAACTGCGCGGATTGCTCGGCATGCTGCACCGACAGGCTGCGCCCACCCAGGCCGTTGAGGATCATCACCGAGCGGGTAATCCCCGCCTGGCCCAGCTTGTCCAGCGCGCTGAGGGTCGAGGCATAGGTCTCACCCTTGTTGACCCGCGCCAGCACCTCGTCATCGCCCGACTCGGCACCCACATAGGCCATCTTCAGGCCGGCATCGGCCAGCTCGCGCAGCTCCTCCACCGACTTCTTGCGCAGGTTGCGCGGCAGGCAGTAGCTGGACACCCGTTCGACGGTCGGCATGTGCTCGGCAATCGCCTGCAGAATGCTCAGCAGGCGGCGGGTCGGCAGCACCAGCGCATCGCCATCGGCAAGAAACACCCGCTGCACGATCAGTTGCTCGCCACAGCGGCGGATTTCCTCGAGCACCTGCTGCTCGTCACGCGCGCGGAATTTCTTCTGCGGCGCCGTATACATCTCGCAAAAGCCGCAGTGGTTCCACGAACAGCCATTGGTCACCGGCAGGATCAGCGAATGCGCCTCGCTGGGCGGGCGGAACACTGGCTCGACATAGTCGATGGGAAAGGCCTGCATGGACGACTCCTCAGGCGTGGCCGGCTTCGCCGTCGCGCTTGCGCTTGTTGCCCATGCGCACGCCGATATCCATAAGGAACTGGAAGAAGCCCTCCTGATCCTCCAGCACACTGCTCCAGAACGGCGAGTGATACAGCGCCACCGCGCCATGCACCAGCGCCCAGGCCGCGCAATAGTGGAAATACGGCGGCACGTCCTCCAGCTTGCCATCGGCGATCCGCGCCTTGATTAACTGGGTCAGGCGCTCGAAATTGGACGCACGGATGCTGTGCAACTGCTCGACCATCTCCGGCACCTGATTGCCCTTGACCACCTTCTCTTCCAGGCGGTCGAACAAACGGTAGCGCTGCGGGTCGCGCATGCGGAATTCGAAATAGGCGCGCGACAGCGCCTCCTTGTCCTTGTCGACGCTTTCCGAGTGCAGCAGCTCATTGAGATCGCGCTCGTAGTCGAGCATCAGGCGCAGGTAAATCTCCGCCTTCGACTTGAAATGCTTATAGATGGTGCCCTTACCGATACCTACCGCATCGGCAATCATCTCCACGGTGACACTGTCCTCTCCCTGTTCGAGAAACAGCTTCAGCGCGGTATCGAGGATTTCCTGCTCGCGGCGGCGAAATTCGCGGACCTTACGGGGTTCTTTCTGCATAAAGGGACTGCGTGGTCAGAATCGAGGCGGGCTATTATGCCTGTCCAGCCGCAAATTGCACGGATCAATCCGCCATGTTGAGCTTCCCCGACGAGTTTCCCCAGGCCCCTGGGCTGCGCTACCTCAACCACGCCGCCGTCGCCCCCTGGCCGGCACGCAGCCGCGACGCCCTGCAACGCTTCGCCGCGGAAAACTGCCAGCTCGGCGCCCGCGACTACCCACGCTGGATGGGCATCGAACTGCGCCTGCGCCAGCGCCTGCAACGCCTGCTCAACGCCCCCTCGGTGGAGGACATCGGCCTGCTCAAGAACACCTCCGAAGCGCTCTCGGTGGTGGCCTTCGGTATCGACTGGCGGCCCGGCGACGAAGTGCTGATCAGCGACCAGGAGTTCCCCTCCAACCGCATCGTCTGGGAAGCCCTGGCGCCGCGTGGCGTGCAGGTGCGCGTAGTGAGCCTGGACGGCAGCGACCCGGAACAAGACCTGCTCGACGCCTGCGGTCCACGTACCCGCTTGCTGTCGATCAGCGCCGTGCAATATGCCAGCGGCCTGCGCCTCGACCTGCCGCGCCTTGGCCAGGGCCTGCGCCAGCGTGGCGTACTGTATTGCATCGATGCCATCCAGCACCTAGGCGCGCTGCCCTTCGACGTGCAGGCCTATGACTGCGACTTCGCCATGGCCGACGGCCACAAATGGCTACTCGGCCCGGAAGGCCTGGCGGTGTTATACTGCCGCGCCGAGCGCCGCGAACAGTTGCAACTGCAGCAGTTCGGCTGGCACATGGTCGAGCAGCTCGGCGACTACCAGCGCCAGGACTGGCAACCGGCGCACAGCGCGCGGCGCTTTGAATGCGGCAGCCCGAACATGCTCGGCGCCGTTACCCTGGAAGCCAGCCTGAGCCTGCTGGAAGAGATCGGCATGGCGCAGGTCGCCACGCAACTTGAACAGCGCATGGACTACCTGCAACAGGGCCTGCAAGCCATCCCCGGCCTGCACCTGCACTCCCCGCTGCACGCCGAGCGGCGCGCCGGCATCCTCAATTTCACCCTGCTGGGCTGGGACAACGCCACACTGTTCGAGCAACTGCGCCAGCAGCAGGTGGTCTGTGCGCAACGCGGGGCGGGTATCCGCCTGTCGCCGCACTTCTACACCCCCGTCGAAGTACTCGACGACACCCTCGCCCTGCTCCGCCAGTGGGCCAGCCGGGGCTGACAGTTCTTAACAAGGCCACCGGTATCGCCAATCCATTTAAGAAAAAGCGGCCTGTGGCTGGACGTGTGCCGATACCCGGCAATACTCAAGGTACTGACGTGCGGCACACCTCCCCCGCGTGCCCCGCCAGTCGGGGGTACCTTGGATCGGGTACCTGCGTTTTTACTCTTAATGGTCTTGACCCGGCTCCGCCCCCAGAGCCGGGTTTTTTTTGCCCGTTTGGCGGAGCGCCCCAGCGCAGACGATTGCCCCACCTCCTACCAAAGCCCAGGCAGCGCGCTACCAGCTCACGGCCAGATCAGCAGATATCACCGCACTGACGACAGTGTCGGAAAACGCAACACCCAGTCTCGGTATACTCGCCTCGGCCAAACAATCTACAGCGCAGCGGTTCGCTTTTCCTAAGCACCTGCCCGCTGTCGGGCAAAGCGTACGCAGTGGCCTAAGCCAGTAAAAACAACAAGAACGGACTCCCACACCTTCATGAATGACAAGGCCTATTTCAAATCGCTCGACGGCCTGCGCGGACTTGCAGCCATTGCGGTAGCGCTCTTTCACTGGCTGTTAAGCTTCTCCGGCTACCTCGCCGTTGATTTCTTCCTGGTCTTGAGCGGTTTTATTCTGGCTCACCGTTACCTGTACACAGACAGGCCGGTCAGCACCTGGAAGTTCAGTGTTTCGCGTATTGCCAGACTGTATCCGATGCACCTGTTCGGCCTGTTCAGTTATCTCATCGTCTACACAATGATCGTCAACGATATTCCCAGATACCGCGACGGCACGTTCTTTACCTTTTTGCAGCAACTGACACTGACCCACAACATCGGGCTTAATCGCCAGTCATTGACATGGAATGCCCCTAGCTGGTCCATATCGGTAGAGTTCTGGCTGAATATCGTTTTTTTCTGCTTCATACGACGCCACACCAGCAGCCTGGTATTGCTGTTGATGAGCGTGACCGGCCTGACGGTCATCCACAACCTCAGCGGAACTCTGGATACCACCCACCAGAATTACTTCCAGGTAGTGAACTCCGGACTGCTGCGCGGATGGTCTGCCTTTGTACTGGGCATCCTGGCTTACCGGGCATGGCGCCTGCTGCGTGGCATCAGTTGGCCGCCCATACTGGCGCTCGGCGTTGAAGGTTTATTGTGTGTGCTGCTCTGGGTGATCTTTTTCAAGCTGAACGGCAACTGGCGATCGGCAGAGATATTTGCTCCGTTCGCCTTCGCGGCAATCGTTGTTGTATTTGCTCTGGAACAGGGTTTGCTTGCCTGGCTGCTGCGCAAACTGCAGTGGTTGGGCACGATCTCATACTCGATTTACCTGAACCACCTGGTGCTCATTATGCTGATCGACAGCATCATGGGGCACCTGGGATACAGTCGTCAGCTCCTGACCCTGCTGTACCTGCCGCTGCTGCTGGCGTATTCGAGCATGACCTATCGCTGGGTCGAGGTCCCCGGAAAGCAACTGATCAGACACCTGGGAAAGCGCATGGAGCAACTAGCCAGCAGCGCTAGCCATTTGCCAGAGAAGCCCAATACCGCACTGTCATCAGCCGCTGATAAATAAGCACCAGGCAGATAAGCAAGCCCTGTCCTGGCACAGGGCCAATAACAATCATGATCCGCGTGGTCGATTGAACGCTTGGCCCCCGCTGCGCGAACTACAGATTGGCCAGGGCGGAAAAGCCCACAACGGGCCGGATAGTCGAATGCAACCGTGCTGACGACAGGTGCAAAAGCAATGCTTTGCTCACTACTTGTGGGGAGAGTCCATATGCATTGTCCGATGCGCCTTTGACCGCAAACCTGAATGCGCATAGCATGTGCGCATAAACACTCAGGAGGGAATGTCCATGCTCGCCATCTACAATCCCCATGCTCCAAAACGGGCCGCCAACCTCAGCATTAACGGTGACCTACTCAGTAAAGCCAAGGATTTGAACATTAACCTCTCCGCGACATTGGAGCAGGCTCTGGCCGAAGCCCTGAAGAAAAAACAGCGCGAGCAGTGGCTGACAGAGAATCGCAACGCCATCAATGCCTACAACGAACATGTGGAAGCTCACGGCGTGTTCAGCGACGACCTGCGGAGCTTCTGATGCCTCAGTTCGCCGTACACAAGAACACCAACGCTGCCACCAAGGCTGCCGTACCCTTTCTGCTTGACGTACAAAGCGACCTGATTGCCGAGCTCGGCACACGGGTTGTCGTGCCTCTCTACACGGCTACCGCCATGCAAGGGAAAACGCTCAGTACACTCACACCAACGTTTGAGATTGATGGCAAACAGTACGTGATGGTGACTCCTCAACTGGCCGGTATCGCCAAGAAGCAACTCGGTACTCAAGTTGCCGACCTCTCAGCACAACGCAATGAAATAATTGCTGCTATTGATTTGCTTATCACCGGTATCTAATCGGTGCTTCTAACGCCGCCAGCACGCGCTGGCTTTATAGTGAAGGCGCCGCCGCAGCGGAAAAGCCTTCGCTGTGCCCGTAATAGGAAGCAGACCACGTTTACGCTCTACTTAAATCGTGGCCCATCCCCTATTACGCGACTCAAACCATGACGGGATAGCCAATCTCTGCTGCCTCTGCGTAGACGGTTGCTAATTCTGCCTCTGGATTAAGCGCAAGAATGATGGAGTCAGTGAGTGGCTTGTGAGAAAAGATCGCCGCCGTGGCTTCCGCTGAAACAGCACACTCATAGTAGCTCTCGGCCCAGGCAATGTAACCCGATGGCCCCGAGAAAAGTAAAGCCAGCATCTCGCTAGCGCCATCGTCTTCAGGGCCGCCGATCACCTTACTCCAGCTATGTTCATTTACTCCTCGCCAGTAACAGAACGTCGCGTGCTGCATTGAGAAAGCAGGCTCGTTCAGGAAAGATGAGAAAGAGCCTGGAACTTGACTTTGAATGTGCTCTGGCAATGTGGAGCCCTGCGCCAGTTCGTGTGCAAAGCCTTTGATTGCCGCCCCTGCACCATCGAATAGCAAGAACCAGTCATCACCGCATCCATTACGCATAGATGCCATTTCTTCGTTGTCGCCCCATTGGCTGTCGAAGCTGTAGTACCGATATTCCCATTCAGGACACAGGATTGCATCAAGCATCGCAAGGGCCTGTGTAATGCTACGCAAGTGCGAAATTGACGGCAGATGATCTGGTGACATATGAAATGACCTAACTTCTGACATGAGCCACAGCCTCTGAGGCCCCCCCCCCGATGGAATGGCTAGGCATCTGAGCTTCGCCAGCAATAATGCACTCAAAGAAGTCAACCTGAGAGAACTGCTGCAGGCTCACTCAACAACTTCTGCACCCCAGCCGTCATAGCTTGCCGCAAATTGCTCGGCCAACGCTTCAAACTTGAGCGAAACTTCGTTGAGTGCTCGAAGCTCCAGCACCATGACCCGCTTGGCAACAACCTGGAAAGATGAATTCTCTTCGCCCAGTTCATATAGCTGCACCTCGTAGTCAAGCGCGCACAGTGCATTGACGATCGCGTGAGCACTCGCCTGATCTTCAACCTCAAACACAAACTCGGGTTCGTGTGGCTTTCGCAGATCACTGCCTGCCTTGGCCATTTCAAGCAAGACCTGTGCATCCGGATCATCGTTATCCTGTAACGTGGCGAGTAACGCTGTTGGTGTTGGCATTGTGACACCTAACGCCCGGCTCACGCGCCGGTTTGGAGCTGCGAAGCAGCGGAAAACCGGTCGCCGTGCAGCCGATTGTTAAGAGCGCTTTTCATCTATGATGTCCATTACCGGTCTATTCCCGCGCTGGGAATTACAGTGCAGACAGGCAGTAACAAGATTATCAAGCGAGTTATCCCCACCTTTTGAAACTGGCTGCACGTGATCTAGTGTCGCAGTGAACCTGGTCAGTTGCTTGGAGCAATAACGGCACTTGTAGTCATCGCGTTCGAAGACTTTCAGACGATTTTCTCTGACATTGTAAAAATCGAGCTCTTTCTTCAAGTCTCTTTCTGTTTTTGGAGCCTCTTTCGCAGCAGCTTTCTTTGCTTCTTGGCAGAGCTCAATTTCTTCGGGGAGGTGGACTTTATACAGGGTTCCTTCTCTGGTGGTGTCACCTGCCTTTGATATTGCCCCTTTCTCTTCAAGTCCATTTAGCGCTTTCTGCACCGCGCCATAGCTCAACTCATCAGATTGGCCGCTCGATGACGTAATAACACCCGAAGTCATCCCGCGAACGCTAGCTCTCGTGTACTGGGTGCCTTCGCCCAATACAGATTTTCTGAACAGATGCCAGTAGACAGCAGCTTCGTATGGATACAGTGCGGGCTGCAAATAATCAATAACGGAGCAGACAATTTCAGGCAGCTCTAGGAACTCAAAATTTTCCGCGAATGCTTGATCGTCTTCGGAGGCCGTTTCTGCCTCTAGCTCATCAAGTAACGCCCTTATTTCTTCAATCTTGCTCACATGCTCTCCTGAGCTCTTAACGCCCAAGTTCAGGGGCGCCCGCTTGGCGTGGCCGAAGCGATCGTACGCATTGGCGTCCCCTGCAACGCCCAGTTAGGCTGGGGCGCGTAGGCACTGTGTTGCAGTTGCATATTGAATCTAGGCTTAGCTTGAGCGACGGGCGGTTGTCCACCTATCTGTGTGATGGTTAGCGATGCCGACTAGCGCAAGAAAATCCATGCGGCGACCACTGCTACTGCAAGCATATGCAATGCCATGCCCGCTTGATTCTGGCGATGAAGGCTAGGCGTTGAGGCCACATGCTTCATGCATGTTGTGTAGTCTCCGCCGACTTCCTTGGCAGCGGCAGAGACTGCTTTGTACCGAAGGTACGTGCCCCACCCCAGCAGTGATAAAGCGATAGTGGCGATGAGTATTGCGATGTGCATATCGATCGACGCGTTAAGCCTAAGGAAGGTCTGCATAAATGAGCGCTGACCGTGGTTGGGTGCACTGACATGACCAGATTGGCGGTTGAGCGCTCTCCCGGCAGGTGTTTTGGGCGCGTTTCGCGCCCATTTCCCATGCGCTGGACGCACTCATGCCAAGCTCCCCGTCAAACGCTTGCGCACCATCCACAGATTGGCCAGCGCAAACAGCGTGTGCAACTGCGCCGTGTTCTTGGCCAGGCCGCGGTAGCGCACCTTCACATGCCCGAACTGGCGCTTGATGACACGGAACGGATGCTCCACCTTGGCGCGGATGCTGGCCTTGATGCGCTCGACCTGATCGGTCAGCGCGTCCATGGGGTCGGCCTTGTCCAGCAGCTTGCGCTTGCCCGGTCGCATGGCCACATGCCACGTCACATCTTCTTTGGCGTCGGGCCGCTTGTGTGCGCCTTGGTAGCCAGCATCAGCGAAGACATCCGTCTCTTGCCCGTGCAGCAAGCTGTTGGCTTCGACCACATCGTTGACGTTGCCCGATGTGCCGCGCACGGTGTGCACCAGCCCCGAGTCGGCGTCCACGCCGATGTGCGCCTTCATGCCAAAGAACCACTGCTGACCCTTCTTGCTTTGGTGCATCTCCGGGTCGCGCTCGCCGCTGGCGTTCTTGGTCGAGCTCGGCGCCGAGATCAGCGTGGCATCGACCACCGTGCCACTGCGCAGCATCAGGCCCTTGGCACCGAGCAGCAGGTTGACCGTAGCCAAGATCCGCTCGGCCAGCTTGTTCTTCTCCAGCACATGACGAAAGCGCAAGATCGTGCTCTCGTCAGGCAGGCGATCATCCCAGCCACCCAGGCCGGCGAAGTCGCGGAACAGCGGCATGTCGTGCAGCGCTTCTTCCATGGCCGGGTCGCTCAGCGTGAACCACTGCTGCATGAAGTGGATGCGCAGCAGGGACTCCACCGGGAACGGCGGGCGGCCGCGTTTGCCTTCGGGCATGAACGGTGCGATCTGCGCCACCAGGGCGGACCACGGCACCACCCGGTCCATCTCGTCGAGGAACTCGCGACGGCGCGTGCACTTCGTCGATGTTCCCAATCCAAGGCTGCTCTGCTTCATGGGCTCAATGGTCTCAGGCAATCAGGCCGGCGCCAAGCACATGTCCGGGCGGTTTATGCAGACCTTCCTTACCGGACAACCTATCCAATGCCTTCGTCGAAGCCATGAACGGCCTGTTGCAGCAGGCCAAACGCGCCGCACGAGGCTTCCGAACGGCAGGCAACTTCATCGCCGTCGCATACCTTCGCATGTCCAAGCTGGCCCATCTGCCTGATCACCCCTTCAACCCGGCATCAGCGAAATGAGGCAGGGGCGTTCCACACAAAACGGCATAGAGCCATCCCAAAGATCTGGTGGACTGGGCCCGATCGCATGCGCATCTGTCTGGCGCTACGGTGCAAGAGCGGCAGCTCAATCGATTGCGCTGCGAAGCTGGCCAACCTTGCTTGAAGGATGGGAAGTGGGAAACCCCTGCGCAAGCCAATAGTCGGCGTCGTTTCAAGCAAGGCGAGATCATGCCGTCGCTGGATACGGATTACGGGCAGACCATCTGGCATTGGGTGGAAGCGTAAGCCAAGCTACTACACGCGGTTACCGACAGCGGCCAGACCACGAGCCTCTACACCCACTTTGGCGGCATCAAGGCCATCACCGCCAACGCGGCCCTGAGCGTGCGCGCCCACACCGACGCGCAGCAGATCTGGTCAGAGCAAGAGCTGACGGTGCAAAGCACCACCGACGAAGTGCGCATCCAGGCAAGCAAGAGCATCACGCTGACGGCCGGGCAGAGCCAGATCGTCATCGAGGGCGGGAACATCACCTTCACCTGCCCGGGGACGTGGACGGTGAAGGGGCGGGGCATGATCGGTCGGGGTGGGGGGAGTGGAGAGGTGTCTTTGCTCAGTGCGTACGCCGTTTCATTAACAGTAATCAACGATCGCCCGCACAAAGCTCTCATCGCCACTTTCCGGCAAGCAGGCGATCAAGGGTGTGTCTCCCGCTACAGTCGGAGCGCCCAGCCTCAGTAGACTGCCGGTGCGCAGTCCTTGCCAGGGGTGTGTCAGCACCAGCCAGCGTTCAGACTCGTAACGCAGCGTCAGCAGCAGAGCCTTATGGCCATCTGGCATCAAGGCGCGGCACAAATCGACATAGCCATCGCCGGGCAGGGGCGGGCAAACATTGGCCAATCCTTCGAATTTGTAGGTGGTTCCACCCTTTGCCGCTTCGGCGCGCAAGCGTTTCAGTAGCGATGCCGGCAGCACTGTGCAACGGTTGCCCTCAGCGGGAAGCAGCAGCGTCCCGAGAGCAACCGGCTCGTCCCACAGGGCTTGCTGGCTTTCATGGCGGGGTTCCGCCAGCGGATGGCCATCCGGTGATGCATACCCCCATAGCCCGTCTTTTTCAAAAAACCACCTTCCGTCACCATTCCCCGGGTGCAGCCAATGGTCATGGTGCATGAGCCGTCGACCATCCAGCGACAACACGTCACACCCGCCTTCCCGCCGGTTGCCGATCCAGCGATCAACATCCAGGGTGAGGCCCTCATAAACGGGTGGAATCACCTGTTGACCTGTGTGAACGTCGCTCACCGCCCAGGCAACCTTGCCTGCATCGTCGCGCACCAGATAACGAACCAGATGCGGGTGCTCCCAGACCACCTTGGGGGCGTGCGCAATTGGCGGCACCCGCTCCCGGAATTCAAGATCCATCAGACCAAAACCTGTCCGCATATCAGCATCTTCTTCATGCGGGAGCCATTTCAGCAACACCTGTCCGTCAGCGTATGGAAACGCTTCCACCTGCACCGAATAATCCGCAGACAAACGTTGTGGCGCGCGTTCACCATCGGGGAGACGCAGCAGATAAATCTCGGCCATCGGCGGTTGCGCGTCGTCATCCCGGCGCTCCAGCGCCAATACCAGTTTTTCAGGATCATGCTCATCCGCCCATACAACCCAGATCAGGCCGTGCGGTCCGAGATCCTGCCAGGGCGTAAGCTGAACGTCGCCATCGTCACGCCAGATAGACCATAGGCGGTCGTCCCCGTCGCGTCCCCAACAGGTCAGTCCGTATTGTTCATTGATGGATTGCCCGATGTTGAAGAAAATATCTCGCAAGCGGGCAGCCTGCGTGCTTTCGGGAGATTGATCGTCGATTTTTGTCATATCAGTCAGCGCGGAAATACCTGTGTTTTTCATGATGCTAAAAAGGGGGCGGGTCAAATCGAAAACCCGATTTAGAAATTAAAAAAAAACCGTTCACTAAACAAGGCCTGATTAGAAACCTGCCTCAGCGAGGCTCGCCCCATGAGCTTGTACCCCACTAACCTGGAGTCCTCTTACAGTGGGGTGAGCACCATGGCCTTCAACCAGATTCAGTTCCAGCACGGCATTTCGATTCCTGAGTTCCTTCGCTGTCCAGAGGTGCGTCCAGCCGCCTTTTTGCTCATATCAGTGCCCCCAATCATGGTCAGTGCTCATTTGTGCAGACCTTCCCTAACGTTTGACATGAGCTGCGGCTTGCAGGCGGCGAAGCCGGCTGGAAGACGTCCGCTCGATGGAACGGTTAGGCTGAGAGCTACTTCACCCAGTAGTTTTCCAGCGCTCTTCGTATGTGCTCATGGTCGTACTCGAACTCCTCTGCTTGCAGGGCGAACTCTAAGTATTTTCGAACTACCGTTCTCTGTTTCTCCGTGAGGAGAGTGCATTGAACTTCAATGAGTGTTGATTGAACTAGGTTATATATGAGGTCGAACTCGTAGAGCGCTTGCATATCAGCAACCAGGAATGCCGGAAGGTGAAATCGCATCCCTTCCGCATCGAAGAAGGACAGGCTGCTGCTGTATCTGTTCAGCTTTTCGATTGGAATTGACCTCCAATCCAACTTCTCGTCCTTCGCCCTGTACTCAGCTAGCTTCTGCTCGCTCGCATAGTCGTCTAGCCCGTTGGCCTCCAGAAGGCCAACGCCAGACCCAAGTTTTACTCCTGCAAAGGCTTCGTATGTTTCCGCCACGAGTGTCTCAAGAGCCTCCCCGCGCTTCGCGAGCTCCATTTGCTCAGCCAAGACAGAAGGATCAAAGCCGCGAGACCGCATTTCGTCGACATCTTTGAGGGTCGGATACTTTCTCACGCGTCTTCTCGCAGCCTAACGTTTGAAATGAGGGGCGGCCGGAGCCGCAGGCGGAGGGAATTTGAAGCGCAGCTTCAAACCGTCCCTCTCGATTGCTGTAATGGACTCCCCCCACACCACCCTTCTATACCAAGCATCGTGGTGGCTGAAACTGGGAGAGTCGGTATGAAACGCATTGCAGTTGATCTGGCCAAATCCGTTTACCAAGTTGCCGAGAGTTTCCGTTCCGGCCAGGTGGTGCAGCGCAAGCGGCTGAACCGAGAGGCGTTCCGGCGATATATACAGGAGCAGGCCGAACCGGTCGAGTGGGTGATGGAGGCCTGTGGCACGGCCCACTATTGGGGACGTGTAGCGCAAGCCCTGGGGCATCAGGTGAGGCTACTGCATCCGCGCTACGTGCGGCCCTATCGCCGCCGCAACAAGACCGACCGCAATGACTGCGACGCCATGCTCGAAGCAGCACGCTGCACCGATATTCATCCCGTGCCGGTGAAAAACCACGGCCAGCAACAGCTGCAACAGTTGCACGGGCTGCGGGAAACCTGGAAGAAAAGCCGCACCCAGCGGATCAACCTGCTGCGCGGTCTATTGCGTGAAGCCGGTATCGAGGCCCCCGCCTCGACCGCCGCCTTCATCCGCGCCGCCAGCGAGCTGGTTGACCAGCCCGAGCTCGCGCCCCTGAGCCGTCTGCTGCATATCGTCCTGGCCGAAATCAACCTGTATGAGCAGTGCATGGCCGAGTGCGAGCAGCAGCTCAAACGCTGGCATGCCGACGATGACATCGTACGCAAGCTGGATGAGGTCAGCGGCATTGGGCTGCTGACCGCCAGCGCCCTGACAGCCGCCGTTGGCAGGCCCGAGCGCTTTGCCAGTGGTCGCCAGCTCAGTGCCTGGCTGGGCATGACCCCGCGCGAGTTCAGCAGTGGCGAGCGCCGTAAGCTCGGCCACATCAGCCGACAGGGCAACGTCTATGTGCGTACCCTGCTAATCCATGGCTCACGGGCAGCCTTGCTGGCTGCACAACGCTGTCAGGCACGTACCCCGGAAAAGCTGACGCAGCTGCAACGCTGGGCCGTGGCAACGGCGGCGCGCATCGGCCACAACAAGGCTGCGGTAGCCCTGGCCAACAAACTGGTGCGGATCTGCTGGGCCGTGTGGTGCCATGAGCGGCGCTTCAATGGCAATTGGCAAAGCACAAAGCCCGCCTGACGGCGGGGGGTAATCAGAACGGCAAGATGGTTTTCTGGTGGTTGTGGTGAACAGCAGCACTGTCGGAACAGGCGAGTCCTGCAGCGGAATAAGGCCGATAACAATCA
>NZ_PIYS01000022.1:0-17934 GCF_002835605.1 Pseudomonas fluvialis
CCTGGCATCGGATTTTTTATGTCTCTGCAACAGCAACTGCTCGACTTAGGTGAACTGTTCAACTTCTCGGATCTGAGCACCTTCACCCAAAACATCCCGATCGAGTGGGTGGCATCCGCTCTGGACTTGTCCGCCCAGGCCACCATAAGGCGGCGGCGTCTGCCCAGCGATCAGGTGCTCTGGCTGGTGCTTGGCATGGCCTTGTTCCGTGACGAGCCGGTGCATGAGGTCGCACGACGCCTGAATATCTGTGCCCAGGGGCTGGCCTCTCACGACCTGCTGGCCCGAAGCGGTGTCACCGAGGCGCGTAAACGATTGGGTGCCGATCCGGTTGAGTGGCTGTTTCGTCAGACGGGTAACCAGTGGGGTTGCGAGCGCTATGAGGGCGATACCTGGCAGGGCCTGCAAGTATTGGCCGTGGATGGCGCACTCCTGCGCACCCCAGACACGCCTGAACTCCGAGAGCATTTCGGCTCCGGCAATACCTCCACCGAGCGCCAGACGCCGTTTCCCATGCTGCGACTGGTAGCCCTGATGAACGTGCGCTCGCACCTGATTCTGGATGCGCAGGTGAGTCCCTACCGGCGCAGTGAGATGCGCTTGGCCGATGAGTTTATGCAGCAGATTCCCAATCAGTCGGTGACGCTGTTCGATAAGGGCTTCTGGAGTGCCGACTTGCTGTTGCGCCTGGGCGCCGCAGGGGAAAGCCGGCACTGGCTGATTCCGGCCCGCCAAGGGCTGGTTGGCGAGGAAGTCGCTCGTTACGGCAAGGGCGATCGTTTGCTGCGCATGAAGGTGTCGGCACAGGCACGAAAGCGCAACCCCGACCTGCCGACGCACTGGGAGGTACGTGAAGTCAGCTACGCCGTGAAGGACAAGATCAAGACAGTGCTCACCTCGCTGCCTGCGGATACTTACAGCGCCAAGACCATCGCCAAGCTGTATCAGGAGCGCTGGGAGATCGAGCTGGGCTTCCGGGATATCAAAAGCTCTCTGCAGCAGAATGCGATGACCCTGCGCAGCAAGGTAACGGAGCTGGTCTACCAGGAGGTCTGGGGCTTGTTGTTGGCCTACAACATCATCCGCCGCGAAGCCGGTCAGGCAGCCGTCGCCTTCGGCCGCTCTCCGGGCGACATCCGCTTCAAACCAGTAGCTCAATACATCGCCGTGCAATTGATCGTGATGGCGGCGGCCAACCCGATTTCAGCAACAGGAACACGATTGTCGGAGCTGAGAGCAGGAATCGGTGGGCTGTTTCTGGATCACCGTCCAAGGCCATCAAGACCAAGGACGGTGAAGATCTCAAAGACCCGTTATCCAGTGGATCGAAAGGCTGCTCCGCTTAAGTGAACAGCATTACGCCAGCGGCGGGTTTTTCTGCAGCACGACACTCAGCCGTTGAACACGTCATCCACCGACTTGAGCGGATAGTTCTTCGGATACGGCAGGGTTGCTACGCCACTTTCCAGCGCGGCCTTGGCTACGGCATCACACACTTCGGTGATCAGGCGCGGGTCCATCGGCTTGGGAATGATGTACTCGCGACCGAAGGACAGCGCCATGCCACCATAGGCGTCACAGACTTCCTGCGGTACCGGCAGTTTGGCCAGATCACGCAACGCCAGCGCAGCCGCGATCTTCATCTCTTCGTTGATGCGCGTGGCACGTACGTCCAGAGCGCCGCGGAAGATGAACGGGAAGCCCAGTACGTTGTTGACCTGGTTCGGGTAATCGGAACGGCCGGTAGCCATGATCACATCGGGGCGCGCTTCGCGGGCCAGCTCC
Organism: Pseudomonas fluvialis; assembly: GCF_002835605.1. NCBI lineage: Bacteria > Pseudomonadati > Pseudomonadota > Gammaproteobacteria > Pseudomonadales > Pseudomonadaceae > Pseudomonas > Pseudomonas fluvialis. Next base: position 1,786 of record NZ_PIYS01000022.1, read on the forward strand.
GGCTTGATCTCCGGGTCCGGGTTGGAGCAGGCGAAGATGATCGGGTTGTCGGCCATCAGCTTGAGGTCATCCGGGCTCAGCAGGTTGGCACCGGACAGGCCGACGAACACGTCAGCACCGGTCAAGGCATCCTGCAGGGTGCGCTTGTCGGTTTCGCTGGCGAAGACTGCCTTGTACTGGTTGAGATCGTCGCGACCGGCATGGATCACACCCTTGCGGTCGATCATGAAGATGTTCTCGATCTTCGCGCCCATGCTGACCAGCAGCTTCATGCAGGAAATGGCCGCAGCGCCGGCACCCAGGCAGACGATCTTGGCTTCCGGCAGGGTCTTGCCGGCGATTTCCAGGGCATTGAGCATGCCGGCCGCAGTGACGATGGCGGTGCCGTGCTGGTCATCGTGGAACACCGGAATATCGCACTGCTCGATCAGCGTGCGTTCGATCTCGAAGCACTCGGGTGCCTTGATATCTTCCAGGTTGATACCACCGAAGGTGATGGAGATACGGCGAACGGTATCGATGAAGGCCTGCGGGCTTTCCGCCTCGACTTCGATGTCAAACACGTCGATGCCGGCAAAACGCTTGAACAGCACGCCCTTGCCTTCCATGACCGGCTTGGAGGCCAGCGGGCCGAGATCGCCCAGGCCAAGGATCGCCGTACCATCGGAAATGACAGCCACCAGGTTGCCCTTGCCGGTATAGCGGTAGGCCAGCTCCGGATCACGCGCGATTTCCCGCACCGGCTCGGCAACACCCGGGCTGTAGGCCAGGGCCAGGTCACGTGCGGTGGCGGTGGGCTTGGTGAGCTCGACGCTCAGTTTGCCCGGACGGGGCTGGGCATGATAGTCAAGCGCGGCTGTTTTCAGATCGGACATGTCGGTGGTTTCCGCTTTTTTTGGTTGACGTGCAGGCGGCCGAGCATACGGAAGATACCGTCCACGAACAAGACCGCCCGCCGCGCCACGGCCCGACACGGCCGCCTGCCGCTTAGCGCACCGGCTGCAGCAGCAGCGGGTGCTCCAGCGACAACTGCCAGCGTGCACGACCCGCTGCGACAGAACGTCGCTCGACAACCCAACCACGCACTTCCACGCGCTGTCCCTGCAGCGCGGGCCAGTCGATGGCGGCGAATTCTGCCGCCTGCGGCCTGGCAATACGTACCACCAGCTCGTCCATTTCCAGCCACAGGCCACCCCGGTTACGCTCCACACGCTGCACACGCCCGGCGATCAATGCAAAGCCGCCGCGCTGCAACTGCGCCGGCTGCAGCCACTGCGGCTGACGCCACACCCCCAGGCGCTGCGCACGCGCCTGCCGCTCAGCACGCTGCAGGCAGGCAGCCTGCGCGGTGTTAGGCGCCACCACCACCTGCCAGCCCATGCCGGCCGCCAGCAATTGTGCTTCCAGGCTGCCACCCTGGCGGTCGTAAAGGTGCGCCAGGCTGCGTCCATAGCGATCCCGCGCCTGCCGACCGGCCTGCAGGTAGAGCCGCTCGCCACTGGCCGCAACCAGCTGCGCAAGGTACTGCCGAGCCGCCTGGGCATGGGGCTGTGCCGGCTGGCCACGGCGCGCCAGCTCCGGCGCATTGATGCCGATCAGCCGTACGCTGCGCCCATCCTGCAGGCGCAAGGTATCGCCATCGACCACCCGTTCCACACGCACCTGCGGCAGACCGGCCGGCGGCGGCGGGCAGAAGGCCTGCAGCGCGGGCGAGAAAAGCCAGGCGATAAAAAAGGCGCCCAGCAGGGGCGCCTTTTTTCGCAGCAGGCCAGGCATAAGGTGCACTGTCCTGAGCATGCTTCGGCTTACTTGGTGCCGAACACGCCGAAACGCTGCTTGAAGCGATCGATACGGCCGCCGGTGTCCAGCACCTTCTGCTTGCCGGTGTAGAACGGGTGGCACTCGTTGCACACGTCGAGGCTGATGTTCTTGCCCAGGGTGGAACGGGTCTTGATCACGTTGCCGCAGCTGCAGGTGGCTTCGATCTCAACGTAATTCGGGTGGATATCGGCTTTCATGGAGGATTCCTCGGGTAGATTTGTGCCGCCACCCGACCCTATGTCGAGTACCGCACGCAAACAGGCGGGCGATCATACCAGAGCAAAAAGCGGATGCAAGCGCGCCACGGCTTGGCCCGACACGCGGAAATGCTAGGATCGCCGCAGCCTGATGGAGCCCACCGTGCCTGACCTGATTCTGCGCCTCGCCTTGCCTTCGCCGTTGCGGCGCCTGTTCGACTACCTACCGCCGGCCGGGGTCAGCGAACAGTTGCTGCAGCCCGGCGTGCGCCTGCGCGTGCCCTTCGGGCGGCGCGAGGTGATCGCCGTACTGATCGAGCGGGCCAGCCACAGCAGCCTGCCCGCCGACAAGCTGCGCCCGGCGCTGGCCCTGCTGGATCGCCAACCGCTGCTGCCGGCCAGCCTGTTTCGCCTGTGTCAGTGGACCGCGCAGTACTACCAGCACAGTCTCGGCGACACCTTCAGCTGGGCACTACCGGTGCTGCTGCGTCAGGGCGAAGCGGCCGAAGCGCGCGTCGAACGTTTCTGGGTCAAGCAGCCGCAGGCCTCCCTCGACGACCCGCGCCTGCTGCGCGCACCGCGCCAGCGCGAGGCGCTGCGTACCCTGGCGCAGCACCCGCATGGCATCGCGCACAGCCTGCTCGGCCAGTTGCAGCTCAATCGCGACAGCCTGCAACTGCTCCTGGAGAAAGGCCTGGTGTGCCTCGAAGAGCGCCGCCAGGCACCCCGCGAGCGCCATGGCAGCTGGCTGGCACAGCCCGCGCTGCCGCTCAACGACGAGCAGCGCCTGGCCGTCAGCGCCGTACAATCGGCTTTCAATCGCTTCCAGCCGTTCCTGCTCGCCGGCATCACCGGCAGCGGCAAGACCGAGGTCTACCTGCAGCTCATCCAGCAATGCCTGGAAGCTGGCAAGCAGGCGCTGGTACTGATCCCCGAGATCAACCTCGGTCCGCAAACCCTGGAGCGTTTCTCGCGGCGCTTCAATGCGCGCCTGGCCCTGCTGCACTCCAACGTCAACGACCGCGAACGTCTGGACGCCTGGCTGGCCGCGCGCGATGGCCAGGCCGACATCATCATTGGTACACGCTCGGCACTGTTCACCCCGCTCAAGCGCCCAGGGCTGATCATCATCGACGAAGAGCACGACGCGTCCTACAAGCAGCAGGAGGGCCTGCGCTACAACGCCCGCGATCTGGCGGTGATGCGCGCGCAACTGGAAAGCGTGCCCATCGTTCTCGGCTCGGCCACGCCCGCCCTGGAAAGCCTGCACAATGCCCATACCGGCCGCTACGCCCTGCTGCGCCTGACCCAGCGGGCCGGCGCGGCACAACCACCGCGCTTCCTGCGCTTGGACATCAAGAGCCTGCCGCTCGACTCGGGCATCTCCGGCCCCCTGCAACAGGCCATGCGCCAGACCCTGGAGCGCGGCCAGCAGGTGCTGGTGTTCCTCAACCGTCGTGGCTTTGCCCCGACCCTGCTGTGTCACGACTGCGGGTGGATCAGCCAGTGCCCGCGCTGCGACGCGCGGATGACCCTGCACCAGCGCTCCGGCGAACTGCGCTGCCACCACTGCGGGCATGCCGAACGCAGCCCGCGCAACTGCCCCAAATGCCGGCAGGTCGACCTGCGCCCGCTGGGTGCCGGTACCGAGCGCGCCGAAGAGCGCCTGACCACGCTATTCCCCGAGGTGCCGGTGCTGCGCATCGACCGCGACAGCACGGCACGCAAGGGCAGCATGGAGCAGCTGTTGCACAGCATCGGCAAGGGCCAGCCATGCATCCTGGTCGGCACGCAGATGCTCGCCAAGGGCCACCATTTCCCCCGCGTCACCCTGGTCGCCATCCTCGATGCCGATGGCGGCCTGTTCTCCACCGACTTCCGCGCCCCCGAACGCATGGCCCAGCTCATCGTGCAGGTCGCCGGACGCGCCGGGCGGGCGGAAACACCGGGCACCGTACTCATCCAGACCCACCTGGCCGAACACCCGCTGCTCGTCCAACTCACCGAACAGGGCTATTTCGCCTTTGCCGAACAGGCCCTCAGCGAGCGCCGCGCTGCCGGTCTGCCGCCCTTCAGCCACCTGGCCCTGCTGCGCGCCGAGGCCCATCAGCCGGGCCAGGCCGAGGCCTTCCTCGATGACGTGTGCAGCCTGGCCGAACAGTGGCTGGACCAGCTGCAGCTGAGCGGCATCGAACTGCTCGGCCCGGTACCCGCGCCCATGGAACGCCGCGCCGGGCGCTTTCGCGCGCAACTGCTATTACAGGGCAGCGCGCGGGCCAGTCTGCACCGTCTGCTCGGCAACCTGCTGGCGCAGGTCGAGTCACTGCCTTCAGCGCGCAGCGTGCGCTGGTCAGTAGACGTCGACCCGCTTGATCTTTTCTAGGCATCCGGCACGCCGCGTCATGCGCTTTTCCTTGTCGGTTATGGCTTGCCGCTTGCCGCTGCTCGTATAATGCGCAGTTTTCGACCAGCCGCGGCCGACCGAGCAGACCATGAAAGACACCATTCGCCACCTGATCCAGCACGCCCTGTCCAGCCTCGTCGCGACCGGCGAGCTCCCGGCCGGACTGACCCCGAGCATCCAGGTGGAAAACACCAAGGACAAAAGCAACGGCGATTTCGCCAGCAACATCGCCATGATGCTGGCCAAGCCGGCCGGGCTGAAACCGCGCGAGCTGGCGGAAAAAATCGTCGCCGCCCTGCCCGTCGACAGCCAGATCAGCAAGGTGGAGATCGCCGGCCCGGGCTTCCTGAATTTCTTCCAGAACAGCGACGCCCTGGCCCAGCGCCTTGAAGCGGCACTCGCCGACGCCCAGCTTGCCGTGCGCAAGAACGGACCGGCGCAGACTGTAGTGATTGACCTGTCCTCGCCCAACCTGGCCAAGGAAATGCACGTTGGCCACCTGCGCTCGACAATCATCGGTGATGCCGTGGCGCGGGTCCTGGAGTTCCTCGGCGACACGGTGATCCGCCAGAACCATGTCGGCGACTGGGGCACCCAGTTCGGCATGCTGCTGGCCTTCATGGAAGAAAACCCGGCTGCCGCGGAAAGCGAGCTGTCCGACCTGGAAGGCTTCTATCGCGCCGCCAAACAGCGCTTCGACGCCGCACCGGCGTTTGCCGAACGGGCCCGTGAGCTGGTCGTCCAGCTGCAGGCCGGTGATGCCGAATGCCTGCGCCTGTGGCACCGTTTCAACGATATCTCGCTGTCGCACTGCCAGAAGGTCTACGACCGCCTGGGCGTGAAACTCAGCATGGCCGACGTCAAGGGCGAAAGCGCCTACAACGCCGAACTGCCGGGAATTGTCGAAGCCCTGCGCAGCAAGGGCCTGTTGACCGAAGACAATGGCGCCCAGTGCGTATTCCTCGACGATTTCAAGAACGCCGAAGGCAATCCGCTGCCGGTGATCGTGCAGAAAGCCGGCGGCGGCTACCTCTACGCCACCACCGACCTGGCTGCGATGCGTTATCGCAGCGCAGTGCTCAAGGCGGATCGCGCACTGTACTTCGTCGATCAGCGCCAGGCGCTGCACTTCCAGATGGCCTTCGAGGTGGCGCGCCGCGCCGGCTTCGTACACCCCGGCATGCAGCTGGAACACATGGGCTTCGGCACCATGAACGGCGCCGACGGCCGGCCGTTCAAGACCCGTGACGGCGGCACGGTGAAGCTCATCGACCTGCTCAACGAGGCCGAAGAGCGCGCCTATGCGCTGGTCAAAGGCAAGAACCCGCAACTGGACGAGCCAAGCCTGCGCCATATCGCCCGTGCGGTGGGCATCGGCGCGGTGAAATATGCCGATCTGTCCAAACACCGCAGCAGCGACTACCGCTTCAATTTCGAGCTGATGCTCAGCTTCGAAGGCAACACCGCACCCTACCTGCTCTACGCCTACACGCGCATCACCAGCATCTTCCGCAAACTGGGCCAGAGCATCGAACAACTGGACGGGCAGATCAGCCTGCACAGCGAACAGGAGCAGGCACTGGCCGGCAAGCTCGCGCAGTTCGCCGAAGTGCTTGGCAACGTCGCCGACAAGGGCGAGCCGCACCTGCTGTGCGCCTACCTGTACGACCTGGCAGGACTGTTCTCCAGCTTCTACGAACACTGTCCAATCCTCGCCTGCGAAGACCCGCAGCAGCGCAGCAGCCGCCTGCGCCTGGCCGCCCTGTGCGGGCGCACCCTGAAGCAGGGCCTGGAGCTGCTCGGCCTGCAGCCGCTGGAGCGCATGTAACATGGCGGCGCGCAAGAAACCGGCCCCGAAACGCGGCGCCAGCCGCTATCAGGCCCCGGCGAAAAAGCCGGTGCCTGGCTGGGTATGGCTGGCCTGCGGGCTGGTGATCGGCGGTTTCTTCATGTTCCTGTTCAGCCTGGAACCAGGCCGTGACGAGGTGCGCCGTAACAAGCCGGAACAGGCCCGCCAGGCACCGAAAGCGCAGGCACAGAGCAGCGCGCCGAGCGCACGCCCGGAGCCGGTCAAGCCCAAATACGACTTCTACACCCTGCTGCCGGAGTCACCGGTCAGCTCACCCAAGGTCGACGAACCGCCACCACCGGCCACCGTCAGCGCCGAGGAAGCCGCGCGCATCGACCAGGCACGCGCCGAAGCCGCGCTACGCGGCGAAGTACCGCCGCCGCCTCCGCAGGTCGCCAGCGCGCAGACTGCCAGCACGCCACCCGCCGCCCAGCCAGGCAGCCGGTTTTTCCTGCAGGCCGGTTCGTTCCGCAAGCGCGAGGAAGCCGACCGCATGCGCGCGCAGCTGATTCTGCTCGGGCAAAGCGTGCAAATCGAGTCCGGCAAGGTGCGCGAGGAGACCTGGCACCGCGTGCTTATCGGCCCCTATGCCAGCCGCGAACAACTGGCCAGCGCTCAGAAGGCCCTGGCCGCCGATGGCTTCGGCAACCTGCTTCTGCAGCAGCGTTAAAGACGCTTTCTTGCTGGTGGCGGCTTGAAGCGGGCGGCATGTCGCCCCATATAGTCCTGCATCAGTCGCCAGCAGGAGCAGCCTCCCTTGACCACCATCGTTTCCGTACGCCGCAATGGCAAAGTCGTCATGGGCGGCGACGGCCAGGTTTCCCTGGGCAACACCGTGATGAAAGGCAACGCCAAGAAAGTCCGCCGCCTTTATCACGGCCAGGTACTGGCCGGCTTTGCCGGAGCCACCGCCGACGCCTTCACACTGTTCGAGCGTTTCGAAGGACAACTGGAAAAACACCAGGGTCACCTGGTGCGTGCTGCCGTGGAACTGGCCAAGGACTGGCGCACCGACCGCAGCCTGAGCCGCCTGGAGGCGATGCTGGCGGTGGCCAACAAGGACGCCTCGCTGATCATCACCGGCAATGGCGACGTGGTCGAACCGGAGCACGGTCTGATCGCCATGGGCTCCGGCGGCGGCTTTGCCCAGGCGGCCGCCCTGGCCCTGCTGCAGAAAGGCGATGCGGCCATGAGCGCCCGCGAGATAGCCGAAACCGCGCTGCATATCGCCGGCAGCATCTGCGTGTTCACCAACCAGAATCTCACCCTTGAAGAGCTGGACTCGGCCGTCTGAGCCGAATGCAGCGGAGCCTTGCCATGTCCATGACACCCCGCGAGATCGTTTCCGAGCTCGACCGCCACATCATCGGCCAGGATGACGCCAAGCGCGCCGTGGCCATTGCCCTACGCAACCGCTGGCGGCGCATGCAGCTGCCCGCCGAGTTGCGCCAGGAAGTCACGCCAAAGAACATCCTGATGATCGGCCCGACCGGGGTCGGCAAGACCGAGATCGCCCGCCGCCTGGCCAAGCTGGCCAATGCGCCCTTCCTCAAGGTAGAGGCCACCAAATTCACCGAGGTCGGCTATGTCGGGCGTGACGTCGAGTCGATCATCCGCGACCTGGCCGACGCCGCACTGAAGATGCTGCGCGAGCAGGAAGTCCAGAAGATGCGCTTTCGCGCCGAAGATGCCGCCGAGGAACGCCTCCTCGACGCCCTGCTGCCGCCCGCGCGCAGCTTTGGCGAAGAAGCTTCCGGCAGCGGCGAGTCGAACACCCGCCAGTTGTTCCGCAAGCGCCTGCGCGAAGGCCAGCTCGATGACAAGGAAATCGACATCGAGGTCGCCGACACCCCGGCCAGCGTGGAAATCATGAGCCCGCCCGGCATGGAGGAAATGACCAGCCAGCTGCAAAACCTGTTCTCCGGGCTCAGCAAGGGCAAGCAAAAAACCCGCAAGCTCAAGGTCAAGGACGCCTTCAAGCTGATCCGTGACGAGGAAGCCGCGCGCCTGGTCAATGAGGAAGAACTCAAGGCTCGCGCCCTGGAAGCGGTCGAGCAACACGGCATTGTGTTCATTGACGAAATCGACAAGGTCGCCAAGCGCGGCAATGTCGGCGGTGCCGACGTGTCCCGCGAAGGCGTGCAGCGCGACCTGCTGCCGCTGATCGAAGGCTGCACGGTGAACACCAAGCTGGGCATGGTCAAGACCGACCATATCCTGTTCATCGCTTCGGGGGCTTTCCACCTGAGCAAGCCCAGCGACCTGGTTCCCGAACTGCAGGGCCGCCTGCCGATCCGCGTGGAACTCAAGGCCCTCTCGCCGGATGACTTCAAGCGTATTCTCAGCGAACCGCATGCCTCGCTGACCGAGCAGTATGCGGCGTTGCTGCAGACCGAAGGCCTGCGCATCGAGTTTGCCGAAGAGGGCATCCAGCGCCTGGCCGAGATCGCCTGGCAAGTCAACGAAAAGACCGAGAACATCGGCGCGCGCCGCCTGCACACCCTGCTTGAGCGTCTGCTCGAAGAAGTATCGTTCAGTGCCGCCGACCTGGCCGCGCAGCACAACGAGGCGCCCATTCGCATCGACGCAGCCTATGTGAACAGTCACCTCGGCGAGCTGGCCCAGGACGAAGACCTGTCGCGCTACATCCTCTAACAAAACCACCAGCGCCAAGCCACAAGCACACCGCGACGACTGTTGGCTTGGCGCTTGGCGTTTGGAGCTGCTCATGCCCATCCCCAGTGCCATCAAGCTGCACAAAGCCTCTCGCATCCTCGAGCTGCGCTACGGCGAGCAGAGCTATCGCCTCGATGCCGAATTCCTGCGCGTCCACTCGCCCTCTGCCGAGGTGCGCGGGCATGGCCGGCCAATCCTGCAATACGGCAAGCAGCACGTTGCCCTGCTGGCGGTGGAGCCAGCTGGCAACTACGCACTCAAGCTGATCTTCGACGACGGCCACGACAGCGGCCTGTACCACTGGGACTACCTGTACCAGTTGGCGACCGAGCATGACAGCCTGTGGCAGCGCTATCTGCAACAGCTGCATGCCGCCGGGCGGCGGCGTGATCCGGACGAAAGTATCGTGCGCCTGCTCGACTGAGCCCTACAGCCTCGCGGTTAGTAGGCTTTTTCTAATCCGCACCGTCATACTCAGTGCCATTCTCTCGCCAGGCAGTGCTTGCGCAATCTCCGAAAGCCGGGTAATCAGGAAAACAGCAGCTTGCATCGACACGGCCATGTCCGCGTCATGAAAGTGCGCGAAGCTCGCTTCGCACCCCTGCAATAAGAACCCGAGCCGTACCGGATCTTGCCCTGCGCCTTGCTCAGCCGTGGCCGGTAACCGTCTCAGGACAATGGAGCGTTCGAAGAAGATGACCAACAAGAATAAAGACTTGCCTCTACAAGCCGCAGAAAGCACCCTAGGCCTCAATCCGGTAATCGGCATGCGCGGCAAAGACCTGCTGTCCAGCGCGCGCATGGTGCTGGGCCAGGCCATTCGCCAGCCGATCCACAGCACCAAGCATGTCGCACACTTTGCCGTGGAACTGAAGAACGTGCTGCTGGGCAGCTCGGAGCTCAGCCCGGAAAGCGACGACCGTCGCTTCAACGACCCGGCCTGGAGCCAGAACCCCCTGTACAAACGCTACATGCAGACCTACCTGGCCTGGCGCAAGGAACTGCATGAATGGATTGACCACAGCAACCTGCCGGAAAAGGACATCAGTCGCGGCCACTTCGTCATCAACCTGATGACCGAAGCCATGGCACCGACCAACAGCATGGCCAACCCCGCAGCGGTCAAGCGCTTCTTCGAAACCGGCGGCAAGAGCCTGCTCGACGGCTTGTCGCACCTGGCCAAGGACCTGGTCAACAACGGTGGCATGCCCAGCCAGACCGACATGACCGCCTTCGAGGTCGGCAAGACCCTGGCCACCACGGAAGGCGCCGTGGTATTTCGCAACGAGGTGCTGGAGCTGATCCAGTACAAGCCGACCAACGAGCAGGTGCACGAGCGTCCGCTGCTGGTGGTACCGCCGCAGATCAACAAGTTCTACGTCTTCGACCTGTCGCCAGAGAAAAGCCTGGCGCGCTTCTGCCTGCGCAGCGGCATCCAGACCTTCATCGTCAGCTGGCGCAACCCGACCAAGGCACAGCGCGAGTGGGGTCTGTCGACCTATATCGATGCGCTCAAGGAAGCCATCGACGCCATCCTGCAAATCACCGGGGCTAGCGACCTGAACATGCTCGGCGCCTGCTCCGGCGGCATCACCACCGCCGCCCTGCTCGGCCATCTGCAGGCCACCGGCGAGAAGAAGGTCAATGCCTTCACCCAGCTGGTCAGCGTGCTCGACTTTACCCTGGACACCCAGGTAGCCCTGTTTGCCGACGAGCAGACCCTGGAAGCCGCCAAGCGGCGCAGTTACCAGGCCGGCGTGCTGGAGGGCAAGGACATGGCCAAGGTGTTCGCCTGGATGCGCCCCAACGACCTGATCTGGAATTACTGGGTCAACAACTACCTGCTCGGCAACGAGCCGCCGGTGTTCGACATCCTCTACTGGAACAACGACACCACACGTCTGCCGGCCGCCTTCCACGGCGAGCTGGTGGAAATGTTCAAGACCAACCCCTTGCTGCGCGCCAATGCCCTGGAAGTGTGCGGTACGCCGATCGACCTCAAGCAAGTCACCTGCGACTTCTTCTGCGTCGCCGGCACTACCGACCACATCACGCCCTGGGAGGCCTGCTATCGCTCGGCGTTGTTGCTGGGCGGCAAGTGTGAGTTCGTACTGTCCAACAGCGGGCATATCCAGAGCATCCTCAACCCGCCGGGCAACCCCAAGGCACGCTACATGACCAACAGCGAACTGCCTGCCGACCCGCAGGCCTGGCTGGCCAGCTGCAGCAAGCACGCCGACTCCTGGTGGCTGCACTGGCAGAGCTGGGTGCAGGAACGCTCCGGCAAGCTGAAGAAAACCAACTTCAATCTGGGCAGCAAGGCCTTCCCGCCCGCCGAAGCCTCCCCCGGCACCTATGTGCACGAGCGCTAAGCGGTCCGGCCCGACCTTCACCCCTTTGCGGCACACCACGCCGCCCGCCCATCCGGCCCGATGCCGGATGGGCGTCGGCACGCCGCAAGCCACTACATAGGGCCTCGCACCGATGTCGCAACCTTTCATTTTTCGTACCATCGAGCTTGGCGGCCAGTCGCTGCGTACTGCGGTACGCCCAGGCGATGGCTCCATGACGCCGCTGCTGATCTTCAACGGCATCGGCGCCAACCTCGAACTGGTCATGCCGTTCGTTCGCGCCCTGGATCCCAATCTGGAGATCATCGCCTTCGACGTGCCTGGCGTGGGTGGCTCCGACACGCCCAGCACGCCTTACCGCTTTCCCGGCCTGGCCAAGCTGGCCGCTCGCATGCTCGACTACCTCGACTACGGCCAGGTCAACGTGATTGGCGTGTCCTGGGGGGGGGCACTGGCCCAGCAGTTTGCCCACGACTACCCCGAGCGCTGCAAGAAACTGATTCTTGCCGCGACCGCCGCGGGGGCGATCATGGTTCCCGGCAAACCCAAGGTACTCTGGCGCATGGCCAGCCCGCGCCGCTACATCCAGCCGTCCTACGGCGTACATATCGCCCCGGATATCTATGGTGGGGCGTTCCGCCGCGACCCCAAGCTGGCCCTGGCACACGCCAGCAAGGTGCGCTCGGGTGGCAAACTGGGTTACTACTGGCAGCTGTTCGCTGGCCTGGGCTGGACCAGTTTCCACTGGCTGCACCGCATCAAGCAGCCCACCCTGGTACTGGCCGGCGATGATGATCCAATCATCCCGCTGATCAACATGAAGATGCTGGCCTGGCGCATTCCCAACTCGGAACTGCACGTGATCGACGATGGCCACCTGTTTCTGGTGACCCGCGCGGAAAGCGTGGCACCGATCATCCTGCGCTTCCTTGCCGAGGAAAAACGACGCGCCATCATTCATCCGCACGCCGCACCAAGCCGTACAAGCTGAACCAGGCCCGTTTGTCGGGCCTTGCTGCTTGACCCGTTCCGGGACAACAGGCAGGGTGTAGATGCCCGCCTCGCCGGGCTACCTGCTGGCCGTGCACACAGGCACAGGCCTTGCAGCTCCCGCACCACGGAACGACAACGGAGCGCCCATGCCCGAACAGCCGCAGAAGCTGTCAACGGACACAACCCTTAGCGTGCAGCAGAGCATGCTCGGCCTGCCGGGCCGCGACCTGCTGGATACCCTCAAACTCCTGCTGCTGCAGGGGCTGCGCCAGCCAATGACCAGCAGCCATCACCTGCTGCAGCTCAGTGCGCAATTACTCCAGGTCCTGCTCGGCCGCAGCACGCTGCAGGCCGATCCGCAGGATCGTCGCTTCAGCGACCCGACCTGGCGCCACAATCCGCTGTACCGGCGCGCCCTGCAGGCCTACCTGGCCTGGCAACAGCAACTGCATGCCTGGCTGGACGACAACAGCCTGAGCGACGATGACCGGGCCCGCGCGCACTTTGTCCTGCGTCTGCTGGGCGACGCCCTGGCTCCGTCCAACAGCCCGCTCAATCCGCAAGCCATCAAGGAGTTGCTGGACACCGGCGGGCACAGCCTGCTCAAGGGGGCCTGTCAGTTACTCGCCGACCTGCGTGACAACCATGGCCTGCCGCGCCAGGTCGACGAGCAGGCCTTCAGTGTCGGCGGCAACCTGGCTTGCACACCGGGCCAGGTGGTCTGGCGCAACGAGCAACTGGAGCTGATCCAGTACCATCCGCAGCAAGCACGCCAGTACCAGCGGCCGCTGCTGATCGTGCCGCCGCAGATCAACAAGTACTACATCTTCGACTTGAGTCCACATAACAGCCTGGTGCGCTATGCCCTGCAACAAGGCATCGCGGTATTCATGATCAGCTGGCGCAATCCGCACCCCGCGCATCGCGAGTGGGGTATGGACGACTATGTCGCCGCCCTCGCCCAGGCCCTGGAAGTGTGCCGCGACATTTGTCAGCAGCAGCCGGTCAACCTGATGGGCGCCTGTGCCGGCGGCCTGTGCATGGCGCTGCTGCAAGGCTACCTGCAGCAGCGCCGACAACTGCGCCGCGTGGCCAGCGCCACCTATCTGGTAACCCTGCTGGACAGCCAGCTGGACAACCCGCTAAGCCTGTTCGCCAGCGAAGCGGCCCTGCAGGAAGCCAAGCGCCGCAGCTATCTGGAAGGCGTGATGGATGGCAAGGAGATGGCCCGGGTGTTTGCCTGGATGCGCCCCAATGACCTGATCTGGCACTACTGGGTGAACAACTACCTGCTCGGCCGGCGCCCTCCGGAATTCGACATTCTCTACTGGAACAGTGACAACACCCGCCTGCCCGCCGCGCTGCATGGCGAGCTGCTGGATTTCTTCCAGTACAACCCGCTGCGTAACGCCGGCACGCTGCAGGTCTGCGGCAAAGCCATCGACCTGCGCAAGGTACGCCTGGACAGTTTCAGCGTGGCCGGCATCAGCGACCACATCACGCCCTGGCAGGCGGTTCATCGCTCCGGCCTGCTGCTCGGCGGGCAACAGCATTTCGTGCTGGCCAACAACGGGCACATCCAGAGCATCCTCAACCCACCGGACAATACCCGGGGCTGGTTCTATAGCGCAGCACATCGCGCTGCATCGCCCGAGGACTGGCAGAGCACCGCGACTCGCCAGCCTGGCAGCTGGTGGCCTGAGTGGATGAGCTGGCTACAGGCACGTAGCGGTGAGCTGCAGGACAGCCCCGAGCAACTGGGCAACGCTCAATATCCGCCACTGCAGGCCGCTCCAGGCAGTTACGTCCATGTTCGCTGAGCCCGCTCAGCACTTCTTGCACGGGAACACAGGCAAGGCATGAAAACCCGCGACCGCATCCTCAACTGCGCCCTCGAACTGTTCAACCGTGATGGCGAGCCGAATGTCACCACGCTGGACATCGCCAACGAGCTGGGCATCAGCCCGGGCAACCTGTACTACCACTTCCACGGCAAGGAACCGCTGACCATGCAGCTGCTGGAACGCTTCCAGGCAGACATGGCGCCGCTGCTCGACCCGCCGCTGGAAGCCAGGCTGGACGTCGAAGACTACTGGCTGTTCCTACACCTGATCGTCGAGCGCATGGCGCAGTACCGCTTCCTCTTCCAGGACCTCTCCAACCTGGCCAGCCGCCTGCCACGCCTGGCCCAGGGCATGCGCCATTGGCTGAACACGCTCAAGCGCACCCTGGCCAGCCTGCTGGCCCGCCTCAAGGCCGAAGGACTGCTGGTCAGTGAGGCGCAGGCGCTAGGGCAGCTGGTCGAGCAGATCACCCTGACCCTGCTGTTCTCCCTGGATTACCAACGCATTCTCGGCACCCCGGGCAACAGCCAGCTGGTGGTATTCCAAGTCATGATGCTGGCTGCACCACACCTACAGGAGCAACCCCGCCAGCTGGTCGAGCAGCTGGCGCACAGCTACCTGCAGGCCTGAAAAACAAAAGCCCGGCACAAGGCCGTAATGCTGTTCACTTAAGCGGAGCAGCCTTTCGATCCACTGGATAACGGGTCTTTGAGATCTTCACCGTCCTTGGTCTTGATGGCCTTGGACGGTGATCCAGAAACAGCCCACCGATTCCTGCTCTCAGCTCCGACAATCGTGTTCCTGTTGCTGAAATCGGGTTGGCCGCCGCCATCACGATCAATTGCACGGCGATGTATTGAGCTACTGGTTTGAAGCGGATGTCGCCCGGAGAGCGGCCGAAGGCGACGGCTGCCTGACCGGCTTCGCGGCGGATGATGTTGTAGGCCAACAACAAGCCCCAGACCTCCTGGTAGACCAGCTCCGTTACCTTGCTGCGCAGGGTCATCGCATTCTGCTGCAGAGAGCTTTTGATATCCCGGAAGCCCAGCTCGATCTCCCAGCGCTCCTGATACAGCTTGGCGATGGTCTTGGCGCTGTAAGTATCCGCAGGCAGCGAGGTGAGCACTGTCTTGATCTTGTCCTTCACGGCGTAGCTGACTTCACGTACCTCCCAGTGCGTCGGCAGGTCGGGGTTGCGCTTTCGTGCCTGTGCCGACACCTTCATGCGCAGCAAACGATCGCCCTTGCCGTAACGAGCGACTTCCTCGCCAACCAGCCCTTGGCGGGCCGGAATCAGCCAGTGCCGGCTTTCCCCTGCGGCGCCCAGGCGCAACAGCAAGTCGGCACTCCAGAAGCCCTTATCGAACAGCGTCACCGACTGATTGGGAATCTGCTGCATAAACTCATCGGCCAAGCGCATCTCACTGCGCCGGTAGGGACTCACCTGCGCATCCAGAATCAGGTGCGAGCGCACGTTCATCAGGGCTACCAGTCGCAGCATGGGAAACGGCGTCTGGCGCTCGGTGGAGGTATTGCCGGAGCCGAAATGCTCTCGGAGTTCAGGCGTGTCTGGGGTGCGCAGGAGTGCGCCATCCACGGCCAATACTTGCAGGCCCTGCCAGGTATCGCCCTCATAGCGCTCGCAACCCCACTGGTTACCCGTCTGACGAAACAGCCACTCAACCGGATCGGCACCCAATCGTTTACGCGCCTCGGTGACACCGCTTCGGGCCAGCAGGTCGTGAGAGGCCAGCCCCTGGGCACAGATATTCAGGCGTCGTGCGACCTCATGCACCGGCTCGTCACGGAACAAGGCCATGCCAAGCACCAGCCAGAGCACCTGATCGCTGGGCAGACGCCGCCGCCTTATGGTGGCCTGGGCGGACAAGTCCAGAGCGGATGCCACCCACTCGATCGGGATGTTTTGGGTGAAGGTGCTCAGATCCGAGAAGTTGAACAGTTCACCTAAGTCGAGCAGTTGCTGTTGCAGAGACATAAAAAATCCGATGCCAGG
>NZ_PIYS01000023.1:0-152429 GCF_002835605.1 Pseudomonas fluvialis
CGACGCTCTGTGCCGTTGGCAGGTGTTCGAGGATGTGGCGCAGCCAGGCGTAAGGCTCTTGGCCGTTGGCCTTGGCGGTTTCGATCAGGCTGTAGATCTGTGCGCTGGCCGTGGCGCCCTTGGGCGTGTCGCTGAACAACCAGTTCTTGCGACCGATGACGAACGGGCGGATGGCGTTTTCGGCGCGGTTGTTATCGATGGGCAGGTTTCCACCTTCGACGTAACGCACCAGCCGGCCCCAGTTGCTGGCCAGGTAGTTTACGGCCTTACCCAGAGCCGTCTGCCCAGCAACCTGCGGCTGGGTCTTGTCCAGCCAGGCCTTGAGTTGATCGAGCAGCGGTTGGCTGCGTTGCACTCGGGTGGCCTGCCGCTCGGCATCGCTGGCGTCCTTCAGTTCACGTTCGATGCTGTAGAGCTTATTGATCAGGTTCAGCGCCATGTCGGCACGGCCGGTCTTGCCCTTGGGCTGCACTTTCTGCGCCTCGACGAACTTGCGCCGCGCATGCGCCCAGCAGGCCAACCGCTCGATGCCCTCTTGCACGGCCACGGCGTTGTAGCCAGCGTAGTCGTCAGTCATCAGGTAGCCGTGATAACCATCGAGCAGGCGCAGCGGTACCTCCTGCGCGCGGCTGGTGGTGTAGTCGAAGAGGATCACCGGCTTATCTGGCGGCCCGCCGCTTTGCACCCACATCCAGGACTGCGCGGTGGGATCGCGTCCGGGTTCGTGCAGCACCTGCAGGCGGGTTTCGTCACAGTGCAGCACCGGGTAGTCCAGCAGTTTGTCGCGCATCAGGTTGAGCAGCGGCTGCAGCTGCTCGCCACTTTGGATCACCCAGCGCGCCAGGGTCTGGCGGGGAATGTCGATGCCGTGGCGACCGAGCATTTTCTCGAAACGGTACAGCGGGATGCCGTCGGCGTACTTGGTGGTCAGCAGCATCGCCAACACGCTGGGACTAGCCAGGCTCTTCTCGATCAGTTGGGCCGGTTTGTCGGCGGTGACCGGTGCGGTTTCGCAGGCCTTGCAGGCGTAAGTCTTGCGGATATGACGGATAACCCGCACCTGCATCGGGATGATCTCCAGTTGCTCGCTGGTCTCTTCTCCAATCACCTGCTTGCAGGCGCCGCAGGCGCAGGTCAGTTCGTGCTCGGGCAGTTCATGGACGACTTCGACGCGCGGCAGATTGGCCGGCAGCGGCTTGCGCTTGCCACGACGCTTGATCGGCGCAACGACTTCTTCGGCTTCAGCTTCGGCTGGCTCGGCAGTCGGCTCTTCGACCAGCTCTTCGGCCTCGTTGAACATGGCCAGCTGCGGTGAGTCGGCATCTTCAGGGCTGCGCTCGGACTTGGGTGAGAACAGCTTGTGCCGCAGCAGGGCGACCTGCTCCTGCAATTGCAGCACCAAGGCCTTGAGCAGGACGGGATCGTTAGGAAGGTTGTCGGCGCCAAATTTCATGGCGCTGGATTATACCGGCTCAGGCCACGAACCGCGGCGTCAGTACCTGGTGCGGACGATTGCGCCACAGGTCAATTCCGTCGAGCAGCCAGTTCAGTTCGTCAACCGTCAGCTCGATGGCCTCGTCGCCTGCATCGGGCTTGGTCTTGAAGCGCTCGGCTTCCAGTCGCTTGAGCCACAGGCAGAAACCGTTGCGCTCCCAGTAGAGAATCTTGACCTGGCTGCGCGTGCGATTGAGGAACACGAACAGCACCGGGTTGAACACTTCCACCTTGATGTCCAGCTCGACCAAGGCGGCCAGGCCGTTGATGGATTTGCGGAAGTCGACGGGCTTTGGGTAGAGGTAGACCTTCTGCACCTTGGCATCGGGACGCATCATGGGATGAACTCCAGTGAAAACGGGAGCTCAGCATCCAATGATCTGCGGCCTATGGGCAGGTGGGGTTTATGGAGCGCTTACGCAGCATCGGCAATATCAAGCTTCAGCAGCAGCTGACTGAAGCGGCAGCGTTCAGCTTCAGCGAAGAGGACTACTGGCGCGTTCGCGATGCCTTGATTGCCGATGGTGTGCTGGGTAAAGGCCAAGGCCGTGGTGGCTCGGTATTTTTGGCTCAGCCCTCCGCTAGCAAGCCTGCATCCCTAGCAGACCAGGTAGTGGCCAAACATCGCCCACAGCCTGAAGCCCCTCAGACGACTTCGGATGCTGCTCTAGGCGCAGATCCTTACGGCACCTATCAGTACGACACCAAAGCCACCAGTCGCCCTGATGTCGGCGTGCAAGAGCAATTCAATGCCAGAAAGCCCCCCAAGCAATACCGCTACGACTCCAGCCTGGCACCCGAGCTGTGCTGGGATGAAAACGCCGAGCGAGACTTTGCCGAATGGCTGCTCAACCTGGTGGCTGAAGCCGCAGAAAAAGGCGAAGCCAGCGTCTTTACCGAAGAACAGGTATGGAAAGGCAATGGTGAACGCTTTAACAGCCTGAGCCAGTGCGTGGCACGCCTCAAAAGCCTGACCCAACCCTTCCTCAACTGGGCAGGCAAAGCTGAACGCCAGCAAATCAGCGTGCCCACCGTACCGCTCTTTGTTCACGAGCGGCATTCGACACAGAACATCCTAAAGACGCTCGAATCCCACCGGGCCGCCGGCACCATGCTGGATTTGTTTGGCGACAACGCCGACAAGGACATTGCCGACCAACTCGATGCCTACACCCATAAGGAACAATGGGCCAACCGCCTGATCCTCGGGGACTCCCTGCAAGTGATGAACTCCTTGCTGGAGTATGAGGGAATGGGAGGGCAGGTTCAGATGGTCTATTTCGATCCGCCCTATGGAATCAAGTTCGGTTCTAACTTTCAGCCTTTCGTAAGAAATAATAAAGTTGATCATGGAAAGGATGAGTTTTTGACCAGAGAGCCTGAAATGGTCAAGGCTTATAGAGATACTTGGGAGTTAGGGCTTCACTCCTATCTTTCCTATATCAGGGATAGGTTGTTTTTGGCAAAGGAAATGCTTAATGAATCCGGCTCAATATTTCTTCAAATATCGATGGATAACATTCATCACGTAAGAGAAATCATGGATGAAATTTTCGGTGCAGATAATTTCATATCTATGATTTCATATACTACCTCCGGTGGGTTTGCCAGTTCTAAGCTCAGTCGAGCGGGCGATTTTATTCTTTGGTATGCGAAGAATAAATCTGTAATGAAATTTAATAGGCTCTATTCCAAAAAAGATCAGCCCATTGGTGATCCTGCCTCCAAATACGACCAAGTTGAACTTCCTGACGGCGTTAGGCGAGCATTGACCCGTGAAGAGAAAATTGGCCTCGAACAATTGCCGGAAGGATCAAAGGTTTTCCAATGTGACAATATAATTTCCCAAGGGGCTGCCAGTGGAGATAAAAGATACTTTCTCTATGATGGAATTAAATATGATTGTGGCGATAACAATCACTGGAAAGCCAGCGTTCCCAATGGAATGGACTCCCTTGCTTTAGCCGGTCGCCTTGCGAAAACAGGAAAGGGAAAGTTAAGGTATATTCGATATTTTAATGACTTCCCAATGGCTCAATATACAAACATATGGACAGATATTGGTGGTGCTGTTCAGAGTCGATCAGACCCTAAAATTTATGCGGTTCAAACTGGAACATCTTTGATTCAACGCTGTATGCATATGACGAGCACAGAGGGCGACTTAGTCCTTGATATCAGTTGTGGCTCTGGAACTACAGCCTACGTCGCTGAACAATGGGGGCGCCGCTGGATTACTTGTGACACTTCTCGCGTGCCCTTGGCACTAGCTCGTCAGCGCCTGCTGACGGCTACCTTCCCCTGGTACGAACTGAAGAACCCTGCTCGCGGCCCCGCAGGCGGCTTCGTTTACAAGCGCAGACAAAACCGTAAGGGCGAAGAAGTTGGTGGTCTGGTTCCTCGTATAACTCTCAAATCCATAGCTAATAACGAGGAGCCCGAAACCGTTACCCTGGTTGATCGCCCAGAAGAAAACAAAGGCATCACTCGCGTCTGCGGCCCCTTCACTGTCGAAGCCACCATCCAAGCCGCTCATTCCCTCGAAGTGGAAGGTACCCCTCAGGCAGCAGAGCAAGCCGCTGGCTACAACGCGCGTAGCTATCTGGATCGCATGATCGATATCCTGCGTCGCAGCCATAATCTGCGTTTGCCAGGCAATCGCAGCCTGAAGTTGGAACAGGTTCGCGTGTTGGACAATGAATTCCTGCACGCCGAAGCAGTGGACGAGCAGGAACAACGTATCGCTATCGTCTTCGGCCCTGAGGACGGTGCGATCAGCTCAGACCAGGTGTTCGAGGCCGCTAGTGAGGCGTACTTCCTCAAATACAGCCAGCTGTTCTTCTTTGGCTTTGCCATCCAGGCCAAAGCCCGTGAGCTGGTGGATGACCGCAAGCGTCTACGTTTGCCCTGTACCTATATCAGTGTGACGCCGGACGTGGCCATGGATGATCTGCTGAAGACCAGCCACACCGACCAGCTGTTCTCCATTACCGGCCTGCCGGATGCCCGTATTGTGTCTGCCGGACTGCGTGATGATGGCCGTGCGATGTACCAGGTAGAACTCCTGGGGCTCGACACCTTCCGCCCTGACACGATGGATACAGAGTCGGTTGAGCCGGAAAACCTGCCGTGCTGGATGCTCGATACCAGCTATAACGGCATGGCCTTCTGTGCCAGCCAGGTGTTTTTCCCGCGTACCGGTGCCTGGGACAACTTGCAAAAGTCCCTGAAGGGCCAGTTTAACGACAGCGTATGGGAACACCTGGCCGGTACTACCAGTGAGCCCTTTGTTGCTGACAGCAAAGGCCAGATCGCCATCAAGGTGATCGATGAGCGCGGTAACGAGCTGATGCGCGTGTTGAACGTGGCGGAGGCAGAGTAATGACCGGACGTACCGCCGTACCGGTCAGCGAAGTACCGGAACCCATTATCAACTCACCTTATGCGGAACCGACTCACCATTGGCAAGTGGCTGTCGGTAAGTCGCCTGTCAAAGCAGAAGGCCGCCGCCCGGCCTACTACTTTTACCGGGTGCCAGAAGGTGCCGGTACTGGTCGCAAGAACAAGCGGCAGGCCGAACTGCTCGGTGCAACTGATGTTGGCTCCCAGGAAGAGCTAGGACAGGTCAACCTTATCCGTCAGCGCCTTAATGAATGGCGAGCGGGTAAGTTGACGGGCACACCTTATGACGGTGCCTCTCGGATCAGCAAAGAGCTGATCGAGCTTTGGCGGTCTGAGGATCGCGGGCAGCGCCTGTTCTTTGCCCAGATTGAAGCCGCAGAAACCATCATTTTTCTGGTAGAGGCCGCTGAGGTCTACAAAAAGGGCCTCCTTGGTATCCCCAAAGACGAGCCAGGCCCAGAAGGTAAAGCCAAGGGACTGCGCGCCTTTACGCGTTACGCGAGCAAGATGGCAACTGGCTCCGGTAAGACCACCGTTATGGGCATGCTGGCTGCTTGGTCGATTCTCAATCGAGTTGCAGCGCCAACAGATGATCGCTTCTCCGATACGGTGCTGATCGTTTGCCCCAACGTCACCATCCGCGAACGCCTCAAGGAGCTCGATCCGCTCTTGGGCGACTTGTCACTCTACCGCACCCGCCAGTTGGTGCCCGTACAGCGCATGGAAGAGCTGCGCCGGGGTGAGGTGATGATCGCCAACTGGCACAAACTCGCCAAACTGGAGAGCAACACCGTCAATGGTGACTCGGCCAAGGTGGTGAAAACTGGCGAAGCGGTCGAGATCACCAAACAGTCGGGTAAGGACAAAGGCAAGGTCGAAGTTAAATACTTTGAGTCTGATGCTGCCTGGTTCAAACGCATGCGCCAGGAGCTAGGCACAGGCCGTGGCCGCAGCCCGCATTGGCTGGTATTCAACGATGAGGCTCACCATGCCTATCGTCGCGGTGACAACCTCGATGAAGAGGGCGAAACCTCCCTCGAAGACGATAAAGACACCGCCAAGAAGAATGCCAAAGAAGCCACCATCTGGATCGAAGGTCTCGACCGAATCAACAAGCTGGCTAACGGTCGCAAGAACGGCATCAATCTCT
This sequence comes from Pseudomonas fluvialis, assembly GCF_002835605.1. Classification (NCBI taxonomy): domain Bacteria; kingdom Pseudomonadati; phylum Pseudomonadota; class Gammaproteobacteria; order Pseudomonadales; family Pseudomonadaceae; genus Pseudomonas; species Pseudomonas fluvialis. The sequence goes on from NZ_PIYS01000023.1 coordinate 6,047, forward strand.
GCCTAGACCTTTCCGCCACGCCGTTTTACATCCAGGGCTCGGGTAACGAAGTCGGTAAGCCCTTCCCTTGGATCGTTTCCGACTTCGGCTTGCTCGACGCTATCGAGTCCGGCCTGGTGAAGATTCCTGAGCTGCCAACAGCTGATGTTGGCGGCACCGAGGAAGCTGCTTACTTCAACGTATGGCGCTGGGTAGAAGCCAAAGCCGAAGAAGATGGTCACGGTAAAAAGCTCACCCCACAGTTGGTGATGAACTACGCCAGTACGCCAATTACCCTGCTCGCAACCGACTGGTACAAGAAGTTCCAGGAGTGGGAGCTGCTGCATAAAGAGAAACAGCGCTACCCCATTCCTCCCGTGTTCATCGTGGTTTGCCGCGATACCAAGGTGGCCAAGGAAGTCCATGGTTGGCTCGCTAACAACGAGGGCGGCTACGGTGAGGCACCCGAGTGGTTCCGCAATGTGCCTGGCAAGGAGCTTACCGTTCGGGTTGACTCCAAGATCGCCGAGGAAATGGAAGCAGGCAGCGGTAGTGACGAAGTGAGGCGTATGCGCTTTATCCTCGACACTATCGGTAAGGCCAAATGGCCGGGCGATAAAGTGCCTGAAGAGTGGTCAGAACTGGTGCGCAAGCACAATGACAAGCTCAACAGCGACGACGATGAAGAAGAGGGCGATACCCAAGGCCTGCAATGGATCGACGAGCGTATTCCGCCTGGCCGGGACATTCGCTGCATCGTCTCCGTAGCCATGCTAGCGGAAGGCTGGGATGCCAACACGGTTACCCATATCGTCGGGTTGCGTCCATTTGGCTCTCAGCTGCTCTGTGAGCAGGTAGTAGGGCGTGCACTGCGTCGTGCGAGCTATGTCGTCAATGAAGATACAGGGCTCTTCACAGAGGAAACGGCCAAGGTCTTTGGTGTGCCGTTTGAGCTGGTTCCATTCAAAACCCGCTCGGTTAACCCGACGGTTTCAGAGCGCGAACAGCACCATATTTTCTCGATGCCTGAGCGTGAGCAGTACCGCATCGACTTCCCTATCGTCATGGGCTACCAGGAGGTAAACCAGTTCGATGTCGTGGTTGATTGGTCTCAAGTCGCCCAGGTCACTATCGACCCGCTGACTCTGCCCATGACTGTTCAGGTTGGCCAGATGGTCGCGCCTGATGGCCACCTGACCGCTTTTGGCGCAGGGAAGAAGTCCTCAGTGACGCTGGCTGAATGGCGCGATCTTTTCCGCGATCAGCAGGTTGCCTTCATTCTGGCCAAAGAAATCTGTAAGCAGTGGCGCACCGAGCGTGGTGACAGTGTGCCAATTGGAACGCTGTTTCCAAAGGTACTGAATGCCTGTGCGCGGTTCTTACGAGAGAAGCTGGTTCTGAAGGGCGACTCTTGTGCCTGCGACGTACTGGCCAGCGGTAACTACACCCAGTCAGTAATTGGCAGCCTCTACAACGCCTTGCAAAGCGGTACGGAGGAAAAGCACGGGTTCTTACCGGTCATTCCACAGGGTTCTGCCGGGCTCGGAAGCACGCTGTACGTGGACTTTCATACGACCAAGCCTGTGCGCGCAGTCACCAAGTGCCATCTGAATTTGATGGTGGCCGATACGGCTAAGTGGGAACAGAGCGCAGGCTTTCTGCTCGACATTCACCCAGGCGTCGTGAAGTGGGTAAAGAACGACCGTTTAGGCTTTGCCATCAGCTATCGCAAGCAGAACATCAAGCACAGCTATGTGCCTGACTTCATTGCTGAGCTAGATATCGGGATGAAAGTCATTATTGAGGTGAAGGGTCAGTACAACGATGACGCGGATCTCAAGGCCAAAGCCGCTCAACGCTGGGTTGATGCAGTGAACCGCAGCGGCGAGCACGGCCTGTGGCATTACATGGTCGTTCAGGATCCAAGCAAGCTGGGGGTTGAACTCAATCAACTCAGCCTGGACAAGCTTCAAGGAAACGCGGCTTAACCTGTTACAACCAGTGAGAGGGCAGCTCTAGAGAGTAGTTCTTGGCCACTGTATTGAGAGTGGCCAGGATCTCCTGATGGCGTTTGGCGTCTTCAGCTTGCCAAGAGGCTTTTCGTTCCAGCAGCCCCTTCAATTCGACCAAGTTATACATCCCCAGCCGGTGAAAATTCCCCCAGCTGGGAATTCCAAACAGGTTGTAGATCACCACGGTTGCATCTCGCTCACTGGCCAGGCGTTTCTCGCCAACCAGCTTTTCAGCGGCTTCCTTAGCATCGTCATGATCGTCGTAGGTATTCAGCAGTTTCACAGTGTCTCTCTCATAAAATTCATCCGCCATTTTACCGGATGGTTTGGGTAGTAAGGACAAGGAGAAAGTCATGGCAAAGCACGTCCCCTTCGCCAAAGCAGTCAACGTCGCAGAAGAGTGGGCATTTTCTCTGCTGAAAAACGCCCTCCCAGACCACTACTGGCTGCTGACCAACATCGAGCTGCTCACAGAAACCGGTCAGGCAATGGAAATCGATGCTGTCGTCGTCGGTGACTGGGGCGTGTATTTGATCGACGTGAAGGGCTACAGCGGGACGCTAGAAGCGGGGAAGGACGTTTGGCTACTGGATGGTCGCCCGGTTGATAATGCTTTGCGCAAGGCCAACCAGAACTCCCGTGTGCTTGCGGGCCGAATTCGTAACCGGGCTGGAATAGGTTTGTACGCGCCGTGGTGTCAGGGTGTAGTGCTTGTGACCGGCGATAAAGGTCATAGCATCTCGCTCATTAAAGATGAGCCTTCCCTACAAGTGTGGACGCCAGACGGGATCACCAAAGCGTTGACCAGTGCTGAGGGACTGACCGCTGCCAAAGCGTACGAGCTGATCGATGCTCAGCGCGAGCTTGTCCTCGCCACTCTTGGGCAATTGCGTCAGCAGATAGCCGAAAACAATAGATTCCAGCAATACCAAAAAACACAGTGTCTGCTCGATCAGAATGGCCTTGAGCTATGGATGGCCGAGTATCGCCTGGAGAACTGGAACTCCAAGTGGATGCTGAAAATCGTAAACCGCCCCAATTGCGAAAACCAAGAGCGGCGCGAACAGCTGCAAGCGCAATTGCGTGACGAGTTTCGGTTACTGCAAGAGCTGGCTGGGTTAACCGGTGTGACCTATAGCGCACCGCTGATTGATGATGGTGAGCTGATGGTTCTACCAATCAGCATGCCCAAGGGCAAACCTCTCTCGCTGGTTGATCTCTCGAAGTATTCCGATGAGTCAGCCAGGTCGACGCTGATTTCTGCCTTGACAGCTATCCAGGGCATCCATCGCCGTGGCGCCACACTGGGTAGGGTTTCCGCAAACTCGATCTATCTCACCGACGCGGGTGAGGTTTGCTTTATCGATGTCCTGAACAACCATAGCGCTGGCGACGATATCGACCTAATCACCTCGCTGTTTAAACCCTTGCTCGACACTCTTCACTGGAAAGTCTCCGAAAGCAACGATGCGGAAGGGCAGGTGGCCTCAGAACGCTTATCACACTTGATAGCTAGCCTTATGAGCGAGGGAGCTTCAACTGCACTTGCCTCATCAGACGCTCCTTTTGAGGCTGAGCCAGGAGCAGTTCTCGACAATCGTTATGAATTGGTCGAGCAGGTCGATGAGGATGCTTTCTCAAGCATCTGGCGGTCTCGCCACGTCGCTGGACGCTTCGATTGCGCGGTTCAGATTTATGACGATGCTGATGAAGTTTGGGAGCTGGTGGCTGATCAGTATCATCGGCTCGCTCAGATCTACCATCCTTCACTGGAGCGGGTATTCGATCTTGCTCGAATTCCGAACAGCGATGCTTACTTCATCAGTCGAGCATGGGCGAGTGGTGAGACGCTGTTTGACCAAGCCTCTATCAGTGCTGAGGCGTTCCGAAACTGGCTTGAGCAACTACTCGCGGGGCTTGGCTATCTACACAGACTGGGGTTCACCCATAGGAACATAACTCCGCTCAACATCCTCGTGGATGGCGTCAGAGCTACCTTGGTCGGCATGAGTTCCCTGCCAGCCGAAGATCGTCGAGTGGGTGATCTTCGATACAAATTTCCAGGTGTTATCGAACAGGGCTGGTCTGCTTTTGCAGATTTGTACGCGCTTTGGGGTTCATTACTGGATGGCCTACAGCCAGGCGTATTGAAGCAAGCAGGGGGCGACCTTGAGCGTGCGATACAGCAAGTCACTCACCCCGCGCTTAATGATGGCCTGAAAGCCAAAGTAGCGAAGCTGCTGCACGAAGGCACTGCGTTCCATGCTGATGACTACGTTGCATGGTTTGGTCTGGACATCACTGCCCAGCAGACCAAAGATCTACCCGACGCGTTTGCCAAAAAATGGGGCATCAGCAAGGGCTACATGACGTTCTTGGTTGTGGACATGTTGAACGATCAACGACCCCGCATTCGTAGCCAATGGGTTATCGATGCGTTGAGAACCAGGCGCATACCAGGAAACAAAACCAACAAAGCCTCTATGAATGCGACCTTCAGCAGAATGAAATCAGTCGGGATCGTTGAGGAGTACAAGACCAAGCATCGCCTGACTGTTGCCTTCTTGGCCGATTGGAACGCAGCCCAGTAGAGGCCTCAGCTAAGCAAAAAGCCCCTGCGGACTCGCGTCAGCAGGGGCTTTTACTTTCAAGCTACAGGCAAATTACTTTGGCCGAACCGCTTAACTTTGGCCGAAGTGGCAAATAACTTTGCCCGCCTACAATAAACCTTCACACATCCAGATTGGATACTGCCAGCGCGTTGCTTTCGATAAAGTCACGACGAGGTTCCACTGCATCGCCCATCAGGGTATTGAAGATCTGATCGGCAGCAATGGCATCCTCGATGGTCACCTTGAGCATACGGCGTACGGCAGGATCCATGGTGGTTTCCCACAGCTGATCCGGGTTCATCTCGCCGAGACCTTTATAGCGCTGGATACTATGGCGCTTGGTACTTTCCGTCATCAGCCACTCAAGTGCCTGCTTGAACGTACTGACCGGCTTCTTGCGTTCCCCACGCTGAACGTAGGCGCCTTCTTCCAGCAGGTTGTTCAGTTGCTCGCCCAGCTGAGTGACTGTCTTGTAGTCATTGCTGGCAAAGAAGTCACGATTGAAGGTGATGTAGTTGGCCAGACCGTGTGCCGTGATGGCTACTTCCGGCAGCCACAGATGGCGCTCACGATCCTCGCGCAGACTGACTTCATAGGTCTGCCCGGACTTTTCCACCGCCTTCAGGCGAGCCGAAAAAGCATCCAGCCAAGTCTGCATGGCAACCTGGTCAGCCAACTGTTCGACACTCACACGTGGCAGATAGACCATGTGCTCGGTCAGCTCCTGCGGATAGAGGCGCGACAGGCGCTTGAGCGTACGCATAACGGCACGATAATCACCCACCAGTTGCTCCAGCGCTGCACCGGAAAGGCCAGGGGCGTTCTCGTTGACATGCAGGCTGGCATCTTCCAAAGCCGACTGAGTCATGTATTCCTCCATGGCCTCGTCGTCCTTGATGTATTGCTCCTGCTTGCCTTTCTTCACTTTGTACAGCGGTGGCTGAGCGATATAGATATAGCCGCGCTCGATCAGCTCTGGCAACTGGCGGAAGAAGAAGGTCAACAGCAGGGTGCGGATGTGCGAGCCGTCGACGTCAGCATCGGTCATGATGATGATGTTGTGATAGCGCAGCTTGTCGATGTTGTATTCCTCGCGCCCGATGCCGCAGCCCAGCGCGGTGATCAGCGTGCCGACTTCCTGCGAGGACAGCATCTTGTCGAAGCGCGCCTTCTCGACGTTGAGGATCTTGCCCTTGAGCGGCAGGATGGCCTGGGTCTTGCGATTACGCCCCTGCTTGGCAGAGCCGCCTGCGGAGTCACCCTCCACGATGTACAGTTCGGAGAGGGCAGGGTCTTTCTCCTGACAGTCGGCCAGCTTGCCGGGTAGACCGGCAATATCCAATGCGCCCTTGCGACGGGTCATTTCTCGCGCCTTGCGCGCAGCCTCGCGGGCACGCGCGGCATCAATCATCTTGCCGACCACGGCTTTGGCTTCGTTGGGGTTTTCCAACAGGAAGTCGGCGAAGTACTTGCCCATCTCCTGCTCGACTGCGCTCTTCACCTCGGAGGAGACCAGCTTGTCCTTGGTCTGCGAACTGAACTTGGGGTCCGGGACCTTCACCGAAATGATGGCGGTCAGCCCCTCACGAGCATCATCGCCAGTGGTGGCGATCTTGAACTTCTTCGCCAGGCCTTCCTGCTCGATATAGTTGTTCAGGTGGCGGGTGAGGGCAGAGCGGAAACCGGCCAGGTGGGTGCCACCGTCACGCTGCGGAATGTTGTTGGTGAAGCAGAGGATGTTCTCGTTGAAGCTATCGTTCCACTGCAGTGCCACCTCCACACCCACACCGTCTTCCTCACGCTGTACGCAGAAATGGAAGACTTGGTTGACGATGGTCTTGTGGGTATTCAGGTACTCGACGAAAGCCTTGAGGCCACCCTCGTACTTGAACAACTCTTCCTTGCCCGTGCGTTCATCCTTGAGCAGGATGCCGACACCGGAGTTGAGGAAAGACAGCTCGCGCAAACGCTTGGCCAGGATGTCCCAGCTGAAGTGAATGTTCTTGAAAGTGTCTTCGGACGGCTTGAAGTGAATCTGCGTGCCGGTTCCTTCGCTGTCGCCGACGGCGGCGAGTGGAGCCTGCGGTACGCCATGCACGTAAGTCTGTTCCCAGATCTTGCCGCTACGGCGAATGGTCAGCACCAGTTCCTTGGACAGCGCGTTGACCACTGAGACCCCCACGCCGTGCAGGCCGCCGGAGACCTTGTAGCTGTTGTCGTCGAACTTACCGCCGGCGTGCAGCACGGTCATGATGACCTCGGCAGCGGAGACGCCTTCTTCCTTGTGCATGTCGACTGGGATACCGCGACCGTTATCACGCACGGTGATCGACTCATCGGTATGGATGGTGATGCTGATATCCGAGCAATAGCCAGCCAGGGCTTCATCGATGGAATTGTCCACCACCTCGAACACCATATGGTGCAAGCCGGTGCCATCATCGGTGTCCCCGATGTACATACCCGGACGCTTGCGTACGGCATCCAGGCCCTTCAGCACCTTGATGCTGGAAGAGTCGTACGTTTGGTTCTCGCTCATGCTTCACTCCCGATGGTCGTGGTCTGGGTAATACGGCCATGTTCCACGTGGAACATGGCAACTGGCGTATCCGTGCGCCAGCCATCCCTCAACAATTCATGGTCTACGCAGGTGATAAACACCTGGCAATTCAAATCCTGCAACAAGCCACACAAGGCGTGGCGATGCTGCTCATCCAACTCCGATGGCAAGTCATCCACCAGATAAATACATTGCTTACGCCGGGCCCGATTAACCAGATGCCCCTGAGCAATACGCAATGCACACACCACCAGCTTCTGCTGGCCGCGTGACAACACATCCACGGCATTATGCCCCGCCAGACGCAGACGCAAATCCGCACGCTGCGGGCCGGCCTGTGTATGTCCGAGCTGGCGATCACGCAACAGGCTGGCGTCCAGTACGGCTTGCAGTTCACGCTCCTTATCCCAGCCACGGAAGTAGCTGAGCGTAAGGTCTTGCAGAGGCAACAAGGCGGCCAGCGTTTGCTCGAATACGGGCTTCAAGGCCTGTAGATAGTCACGCCGATAGCCATCAATCTCTTCGCTGGCCAGGCACAACTCACGATCCCAGACTGCTTGCGAAACGCTGTCAAGTGTACCATGCCGCAGCCATGAGTTTCGCTGGCGCAGGGCCTTCTGCAGGCGCTGCCAGGCCGACAGGAAACGAGGTTCCACGTGGAACACTCCCCAATCGAGAAACTGCCGGCGTATCTTTGGCGATCCTTCCAGCAAGCGAAAACTATCCGGGTTGATCAACTGCAGCGGCAACAACTGCGCTAACTGAGCCGCACTGCGGACGTTTTCGCCATCGATACGAATCTGCAGATCACTGTGCCGATCACGGGCAATACCCAGGCTGCTGAGCTGCCCATCTTCACGCTGCAACTGGGCAAATACGCTACAGCTTTCCTGCTCGTACTGGATAACCGGTTGCAAACGCGTACTGCGAAAGGAACGTGCCAGGGCAAGCAGGTGAATAGCTTCCAAGACACTGGTTTTACCACTGCCGTTGGCGCCATAGAGAAGGTTGATGCGAGGGGAGGGAAGCAGGGTCACTGGGTGCAGGTTACGCACCGCAGTGACCGTGAGACGGCTAAGGGCCATGGAAGGTTACAGGCGCATCGGCATCACGACGTACGCGGAATCATCGTTGTCGGCTTCCTGCAGCAGGGCACTGCTGTTCGCATCAGACAGAATCAAACGTACCTGCTCGGTGCCGATCACACCCAACACATCGAGCAGATAGCTGACGTTGAAACCGATTTCTAGATTGCCGCCGTTGTAATCGACCAGCACTTCTTCTTCAGCTTCTTCCTGTTCCGGGTTATTGGCCTGGATCTTCAACAGAGCATTACTCAGCAGCAGGCGGATCCCACGGTACTTCTCATTGGAAAGAATCGCCGTCCGACTGAAGGCTTCTCGCAATGCCTGGCGATCCCCCAGCACCAGCTTGTCGCCACCACGCGGCAGCACACGCTCGTAATCCGGGAACTTGCCATCGACCAGCTTCGAAGTGAAAGTGAAGTCTCCCGTGGTGGCTCGTACATGGTGCTGACCAAGGACAATGCTCACTTCGGCGTCCTGCTCGGTGAGCAGACGGGCCAGTTCGAGAATCCCCTTGCGCGGCACGATGACCTGATGCTTGCCATCCTGCTGAATATCCGCAGCTACCGAGCACATCGCCAGGCGATGGCCGTCGGTAGCTACCGCACGCAGCAGACCACTGCTGACTTCCAGCAACATACCATTGAGGTAGTAGCGCACATCCTGCTGTGCCATGGCGAAGCTGGTCCGCTCGATGATACGCCGCAGCTTGCCCTGGGCCAGGCTGAAGGTCAGCGCACCGGCACCTTCCTCGGCTTGCGGGAAGTCACTGGCGGGCAGGGTCGTCAGGGTGAAACGACTGCGCCCGGCCTTGATCAGCAGTTTCTGCTCATCGACACGTATATCGATCAGCGTGTCGTTCGGCAGGCTCTTGCAGATATCCATGAGCTTGCGCGCCGGTACGGTGATCTCGCCCGACTCAGCTGGCTCTTCCAGCGTAACCCGCCCCACCAGCTCGACTTCCAGGTCGGTACCGGTCAGTGACAACTGCTGGCCTTGCACCACCAGCAGAACATTGGACAGAACCGGCAGGGTCTGGCGGCGTTCGACGACACCGGCGACCAGTTGCAGGGGTTTCAACAGGGCTTCGCGCTGGATGGTGAAATGCATGGTCTAGTCCCTTGCCTATCAATAGGGTTGCGTTCGAAATATCAGGTGGTCAGGGTACGCAATAGGTTCTTGTAGTCTTCACGGATGTCCGCATCCGCTTCTCGCAGTTCGGCAATCTTACGACAGGCGTGGAGTACCGTGGTGTGGTCACGACCACCGAATGCATCGCCAATTTCCGGCAAGCTGTGGTTAGTCAGCTCCTTGGCCAAAGCCATGGCAACCTGGCGCGGCCTTGCGATGGAGCGAGAGCGCCGCTTGGACAACAGGTCGGCAATCTTGATCTTGTAGTACTCCGCCGTGGTGCGCTGGATATTGTCGATGCTTACCAGCTTGTCCTGCAGAGCCAGCAGGTCCTTGAGTGACTCACGAATCAGCTCGATGGTGATATCACGCCCCATGAAGTGGGCATGGGCGATCACCCGTTTCAGTGCGCCTTCCAGCTCGCGGACATTCGAGCGAATACGCTGGGCAATAAAGAAAGCCGCATCATGGGGCAGTTCAACCTTGGCCTGCTCGGCTTTCTTCATCAGGATGGCTACCCGGGTTTCCAGCTCCGGCGGTTCCACTGCAACAGTCAGGCCCCAGCCAAAACGTGACTTCAGGCGTTCTTCCAGGCCTTCGATTTCCTTGGGGTAACGATCGCTGGTGAGAATGACCTGCTGTCCCCCCTCCAGCAACGCATTGAAGGTATGGAAGAACTCTTCCTGGGAACGCTCCTTCTTGGCGAAGAACTGGATATCGTCGATCAACAAGGCATCCACCGAGCGATAGAAGCGCTTGAATTCGTTGATCGCATTGAGCTGCAACGCCTTGACCATATCGGCAACAAAGCGTTCGGAATGCAGATAAACGATTTTCGCGTTGGGGTTCTTCTTCAACAGGTGATTGCCCACCGCATGCATCAGGTGGGTTTTCCCCAAGCCTACTCCGCCATACAGGAAAAGCGGGTTGTAGCCATGCTTGGGATTGTCGGCCACCTGCCAGGCAGCAGCACGTGCCAGCTGGTTGGACTTGCCTTCGACGAAGTTTTCAAAGGTAAAGGTGCGATTGAGGTAGTTGGTGTGCTTCAGACCACCCTCTACCTGTACGGTACGCTCGCCACGCAGCGGGGCAACCGGCTCTTCGGGCGCCGGGCTATCCGCTGTTTCGACAACCGCCGGTTTGGCTGTCATCGCCGCGGCAGGCGAGGCAACCGTCTGGATGGGAGCCGCAGAACGGCTGCTTGCCGCACTACGCCGGCTGCCAATCAGCAAGGACAGGGCAGGGGGCGCAGCCGTGCAACGCTCTCCCAGCAACTCCAGCAATCGACTGAGGTATTTGTCATTGACCCAATCCAGTACGAAACGATTGGGCGCATAGACACGCAGCTCCTGCTCATCACCCTCGACCTGCAGGGGGCGAATCCAGGTATTGAATTGCTGAGCCGGCAGCTCGTCACGCAGCAAGTCGATGCATTGCTGCCACAGTTCCACGGACACGGCTATTCCTCACTCGGTCATTACCCAGCGCAACCCTCCGCACGGAGAGCAACGACCGGCCTGCTAAAGGTGTGCATTGTACCTTTGCCACAGACAGTTATCCACAAAGAAAGGCGCTCCTCAGCATCAACGAAAGCTGTTGATAAAGCAGGGAAGAGCTCTGTTAACAAACTGCAGAGAACCCGGTGAATGACCTACCCTGTGGACAAAAATACATTCCACGCACAGCCTGCCCGCAGCAAAGGCACAGCAAACAGACTTGATACCCACAGAGTTGCAAAACATTCAATGCCTTTCACCGCGAGGGCTACGCAGGGTTATCCACAGTTTCATGTCTCCTCATACATAATCACAGCTTTAATCCTTTTCTAAATTTCTTCTTTGATTATTCTTTGCTGACGGGCCCACAGCGCATGGGGCTACGCACCGGTTGAATAAGCTACTGGTTGGAAATTGACCTGCGCCTTGCCTTTCTCTACAATCGCCGGTCTCTTTGAACGGGGGGCTCTCTTGGCCTCCATTTGACCAAGTAGTGACCACCAGGTAACTGACCATGAAACGCACTTTCCAACCCAGCACCATCAAGCGCGCCCGCACCCACGGTTTCCGTGCTCGCATGGCTACCAAAAACGGCCGTGCCGTACTGTCCCGCCGTCGCGCCAAAGGCCGTAAGCGTCTGACCGTCTGATTTCGCCGGTCGAGGTGGTGAGTCGCGATTTCTCGCGGGAAAAGCGCCTGCTTGTCCCCAAGCAGTTCAAAGCAGTCTTCGACTCACCTACCTGCAAGGCTCCAGGCAAGAGCGTTCTGCTGCTAGCCAGGGAGAATGCTCTGCAACATCCCCGCCTGGGTCTGGTCGTCGGCAAGAAAAGCGTCAAGCTCGCCGTTGAACGCAATCGCATCAAACGACAGATTCGCGAGAGCTTCAGGCTCAACCAAATTCCGCTAACGGGTTTGGATATCGTGGTAGTTGCGCGCAAAGGGCTGGCTGATCTGGATAATGAAGAACTGCGCGAACAGTTCGGCAAACTCTGGAAACGCCTGGCACGCAATCGCGCTCAGGTAGCCACTCCGACCGATTCGACCACTCATGCGTAAACTGGCCCTGCTTCCCATCCGGTTTTATCGCTACGCCATCAGTCCCTTGATGGCCAGTCACTGTCGTTTCTATCCATCCTGTTCCTGTTATGCCCTGCAAGCCATCGAGCTACATGGTGTAGTCAAGGGCGGCTGGCTGAGTTTGCGACGCCTGGGGCGCTGCCACCCCTGGAATCCGGGTGGATATGATCCGGTTCCTCCTGTAGAACAACCTCAATCCTCTTCGATGGCCGAGTAATCATGGATATTCAACGTTCTATCCTGCTCGTCGGCCTGGCCGTGGTGTCCTATCTCCTGGTGCTGCAATGGAACCAGGACTATGGTCAGGCGCCCCTGCCAGCTGCCAGTAGCGCAACCCAGTCGACCACCAGTCCGCTCCCGGAACTGACTGCCAGCAACAATGATGACGTGCCGACGGCCAGCCAGGATGAAGCTCAGGCACCTACCGCCGATGCTCCGGCTGAGAGTCAGTCGCTGATTCGCGTACAAACCGACGTACTGGATCTGGCCATCGATCCGCGTGGTGGTGACATTGTTCAACTGACCCTGCCGCAATACCCACGTCGCCAGGATCGTCCGGATGTCCCCTTCCAGCTCTTCGACAATGGCAATGAGCGCGTTTATCTGGCGCAAAGTGGCCTGACCGGCAGCAATGGCCCGGATGCGCGGAGTAGCGGCCGCCCGCTATACCACTCGGCAACACAGCATTATCAGCTGTCCGATGATCAGCAACAGCTGGTAGTCGATCTGCAGTTCAGTGAAGCCGGCGTTGACTACACCAAACGCTTTACCTTGCAGCGCGGCCAGTACGACCTCAAGGTCAGCTACCTGATCAACAACCAGAGCGAACAACCCTGGGTAGGCAATATGTTTGCCCAACTCAAGCGCGATGGCAGTGGTGATCCTTCTTCGACTACCGCAACCGGTACCGCCACTTATCTAGGCGCTGCGTTGTGGACTGCTGACGAGCCGTACAAGAAAGTCAGCATGGGCGACATGGATGAGAAGCAGCTGCGCCAGACAGTGGCTGGTGGTTGGGTTGCCTGGTTGCAGCACTACTTCGTCACGGCCTGGATTCCCGCTGCCGACAGCAACAATGTGGTGCAGACCCGCAAGGATAGCCAGGGCAACTATATCGTCGGCTTCACTGGTCCCAGCCTGAACGTACCCGCTGGAGCCCAGGCGGAAACCTCGGCAGTCCTCTATGCCGGTCCGAAAATCCAGTCCGAACTGAAAACCCTCTCGCCGGGTCTGGAGCTGACCGTCGACTATGGCTTCCTCTGGTTCATCGCTCAGCCGATCTTCTGGCTGCTTGAGCAGATCCACAAGCTGCTGGGTAACTGGGGCTGGTCGATCATCATGCTCACCGTGATCATCAAGCTGATCTTTTTCCCGCTGTCGGCAGCCAGTTATCGCTCGATGGCGCGTATGCGTGCTGTAGCACCCAAGCTGCAGGCGCTCAAGGAAAAGTACGGCGATGACCGGCAGAAGATGTCGCAAGGCATGATGGAGCTGTACAAGAAGGAAAAAATCAATCCGTTGGGTGGCTGCTTGCCGATCCTCGTACAGATGCCGGTATTCCTCGCCCTCTACTGGGTACTCCTGGAAAGCGTAGAGATGCGCCAGGCGCCCTGGCTGCTGTGGATCACTGACCTGGCGATCAAGGACCCCTACTTCATCCTGCCGTTGATCATGGGCGTGACCATGTTCATCCAGCAGCAACTCAACCCAACGCCGCCGGACCCCATGCAGGCCCGAGTGATGAAGCTGATGCCGATCATCTTCACCTTCTTCTTCCTGTGGTTCCCGGCGGGCCTGGTGCTGTACTGGGTGGTCAACAACGTACTGTCCATTGCCCAGCAGTGGTACATTACCCGGCAGATCGAGCGCGCCGCCGCACAAGGCTAAAGCCCGCTCCGTTTGACACAAACGCCCCCTCGTGGGGCGTTTTGCTATCTGCGCAACCGATCAGAGGCCGTCATGTCCCAGCCCCGCGAAACCATTGCCGCCGTTGCCACTGCCCAGGGACGTGGTGGGGTCGGTATTGTCCGTGTCTCAGGCCCGCTGGCCGGGGCTATTGCCGAACAGCTCAGCGGCCTGCAGCCACGCCCACGTCACGCACATTATTGCCCCTGGCAGGCTGCTGACGGTCAGCAGATTGACCAGGGCCTGCTGCTGTACTTCCCCGGCCCGCACTCCTTTACCGGGGAAGACGTGCTGGAGCTGCAGGGGCACGGCGGGCCGGTGGTGCTCGACATGCTGCTGCAGCGCTGCCTGCAACTGGGCGCACGACTGGCGCGTCCTGGTGAGTTCAGTGAACGTGCCTTTCTCAACGACAAGCTCGACCTGGCCCAGGCCGAAGCGATTGCCGACCTGATCGAGGCCAGTTCCGCACAAGCCGCACGCAATGCCCTGCGCTCGCTACAGGGCGAGTTTTCGCGACGCGTACATGAGCTGACCGAGCGATTGATCCAACTGCGCATCTATGTCGAAGCAGCTATCGACTTTCCCGAAGAAGAAATCGACTTTCTTGCCGATGGCCATGTACTCAGCCAGCTGCAGGAAGTGCGCGACTGCCTGTCCAGCGTCCTGCGAGAAGCCGGCCAGGGCGCCCTGCTGCGCGACGGCATGAACGTGGTGATCGCCGGGCGCCCGAATGCCGGCAAGTCCAGCCTACTCAATGCCCTGGCCGGTCGCGAGGCCGCCATCGTCACCGATATCGCCGGTACTACCCGGGATGTACTGCGCGAACATATCCACATCGACGGTATGCCGCTGCATGTCGTGGATACCGCCGGCCTGCGCGACACCGATGACCAGGTGGAAAGGATTGGCGTAGAGCGTGCATTGCAGGCAATTGGTGAAGCTGACCGTGTGCTGCTGGTAGTCGACTCCACAGCTCCCGAGGCCGCCGATCCCTTTGCCCTGTGGCCGGAGTTTCTCACCAGCCAGCCCGATCCGACACGTGTCACGCTGATCCGCAACAAGGCGGATCTGTCCGGCGAGCCGGTAGCTCTGGAAACCTGTGCCGACGGCCATGTGAGCATCGCTCTGTCCGCCAAGTCTGCCGACGGGCTGGAACTACTGCGCGAGCACCTGAAGGCCTGCATGGGCTTTCAGCAAACGGCCGAGAGTGGCTTCAGTGCCCGCAGGCGTCATCTGGAGGCCTTGCAGCGGGCCAGAACCAGCCTGGAACACGGCCATCAGCAGCTAACCCTGATGGGCGCAGGTGAGCTGCTGGCCGAAGATCTGCGCGTCGCTCAGCAAGCGCTCGGTGAAATAACCGGTGCTTTCAGTTCCGACGAATTGCTTGGACGTATCTTCTCCAGCTTCTGTATCGGCAAATAAGCGTACAGCTTGCTAGCCAGCGTACTGCACAGACTGGCTATGCCTGACCGAGTACATAGCAAAGGGCCAATCAGGCCCTTTTCTTTGGGTCGCTGAATTTTTCTGACGGTTTTGTGCAAAACGCAGGGCACGAAACGGTCCATTAAACCCTGTGGGTAAACAGGTCTGAGCTGTCTGGATAAGCCCCCCTGAAAGCTGCGCATAACCAGGCCTGTGGATAACAAGGCCACTGCCACACAGGATAATCCCAGCTAGCACCCAGCTGATCCCCGTGCAAAACACAGACTTATATGTCTCGCAATGCCTTGCTTTGTATGGCTTTCAGCCGGTTATCCACAGAATTATCGGTGACTATACATAATCATAAAAAAGATCTTTAAGTACTTATTCAATTTTAAATCTGTATAGCGAGACAACGGGTTAGCCATCACCTAAGGTTGGCTATTTTTTGTGCAGAAGGCTTCATTCGCTGCAGTGAACTCCCTATACTTGCCGACCTTCCCGCTTTTCCTATTGAAAGCTCTCCCCCGGATATACAGGCACGAGGTGCGTGGTGGATTTCCCTTCCCGTTTTGAGGTGATCGTGATCGGCGGCGGCCATGCCGGCACCGAAGCTGCGTTGGCCGCTGCGCGCATGGGGGTAAAAACCCTGTTGCTGACGCACAACGTGGAAACACTCGGGCAGATGAGCTGTAACCCAGCCATCGGCGGCATTGGCAAGAGCCACCTGGTTAAGGAAATCGATGCCCTCGGCGGTGCCATGGCCTTGGCTACCGACAAGGGCGGCATTCAGTTTCGTGTGCTGAACAGCCGCAAAGGCCCAGCCGTGCGCGCGACACGCGCCCAGGCCGATCGCGTGCTGTACAAGGCAGCTATTCGCGACATGTTGGAAAACCAAAGCAATCTGTGGATATTTCAACAGGCTGTGGATGACCTGATTGTCGAGCAGCAGCAGGTACGTGGCGTAGTCACCCAGATGGGCCTGCGTTTTCTCGCCGATAACGTGGTGCTGACCACCGGTACCTTTTTGGGTGGACTTATCCACATCGGCTTGCAGAACTACTCCGGCGGACGTGCCGGCGATCCGCCCTCAATCGCCCTGGCACAACGCCTGCGAGAATTACCGTTACGTGTCGGTCGCCTGAAAACCGGCACGCCACCGCGCATCGATGGGCGTTCGGTGGATTTTCAGCAAATGACCGAGCAACCAGGCGATACGCCCTTGCCGGTGATGTCCTTCCTAGGACGTCGCGAGTTGCATCCGCCGCAGGTCAGCTGCTGGATCACCCATACCAACGCGCGCACCCATGAGATCATTGCCAGTAACCTGGATCGCTCGCCCATGTACTCGGGGGTAATCGAGGGCATCGGTCCGCGCTACTGCCCATCCATCGAAGACAAGATCCATCGTTTCGCCGACAAGGACAGCCATCAGGTATTCCTCGAACCGGAGGGCCTGACCACCCATGAGCTGTATCCCAACGGCATATCCACCTCGCTACCCTTCGATGTGCAGTTGGACATCGTGCGCAGCATTCGCGGTATGGAAAATGCCCATATCGTGCGCCCCGGCTATGCCATCGAGTACGACTACTTCGATCCGCGCGATCTCAAGTACAGCCTGGAGACCAAAGTCATCGGCGGGCTGTTCTTCGCCGGGCAGATCAATGGCACCACCGGCTACGAAGAAGCAGGTGCCCAGGGCTTGTTGGCCGGCTGCAACGCCGCGCTGCGTGCTCAGGGCAAGGATGCCTGGTGCCCGCGCCGTGATGAGGCCTATATCGGCGTACTGGTCGACGACCTGATCACCCTGGGTACCCAGGAACCGTACCGTATGTTCACTTCGCGCGCCGAATACCGGCTGATACTCCGCGAGGACAATGCCGACCTGCGTCTGACCGAGAAGGGCCGCGAGCTGGGGCTGGTGGATGACGTGCGCTGGGCAGCTTTCGAGGCCAAGCGTGAAGCCATCGTCCAGGAAGAACAGCGCCTGAAAAGTACCTGGGTGCGTCCGGGCACGCCGCAGGGCGATGCCATCGCGGCGCGCTTCGGTACCCCCCTGGCCCATGAATACAACCTGCTCAACCTGCTGGCCCGTCCGGAGATTGACTATGCCAGCCTGGCTGAGCTGACCGAGGCACCGCCTGTGGATAACCAGGTGGCCGAACAGGTGGAGATCAAGACCAAGTACGCGGGGTACATCGACCGTCAGCAGGATGAAATTGCCAAGCTGCGCGCCAGTGAAAATACCCGTCTGCCGGAAGACCTCGACTACAGGGCCATCTCCGGGTTGTCCAAGGAAATCCAGTTCAAGCTCGGCAATACCCGGCCGGAAACCCTTGGCCAGGCATCACGGATTCCCGGAGTGACCCCAGCGGCCATCTCCCTGCTGCTGATCCACCTGAAGAAGCGCACTGCCGGTCAGCAGTTGGAGCACAGCGCCTGATGTCCCTGGTTAGCGTCCGTCATGCCGAAGAACTGAGCCAGGGTGCCTGCGCACTGGGCGTCGAACTCAGCGCCGAGCAGCACGAACAGCTGCTCGCCTACCTGGCCCTGCTGATCAAGTGGAACAAGGCCTACAACCTGACGGCTGTACGCAATCCGGATGAAATGGTCTCGCGTCACCTGCTCGACAGCCTCAGCGTGGTGCCCTACGTCGCGGCACTGGGGGATAACTGGCTGGATGTGGGCAGTGGTGGCGGCATGCCGGGGATTCCCCTGGCCATCCTGTTCCCCGAGCGGCAATTCACCCTGCTCGACTCGAATGGCAAGAAAACCCGCTTCCTTACCCAGGTAAAACTGGAACTCAAGCTGTCCAACCTGCAGGTTATCCACAGCCGCGTCGAAGTGTTCCAGCCGGAGCAGCCGTTCAGCGGCATCTGTTCGCGGGCCTTCAGTTCGCTGCAGGACTTTGCCAACTGGACGCGCCATCTGGGAAATACCGAAACGCACTGGCTGGCCATGAAGGGCGTGCAGCCGGACGATGAACTGCAGGCCCTGCCGGCAGACTTCCGTCTGCAGAGCTGCCAGGTGCTCAAGGTTCCCGGTTGCCAAGGCCAGCGTCATCTGCTGATACTGCGCCGCCTGGAACAGGGAGAGGCTGCGCATGGCTAAGGTATTTGCAATTGCCAACCAGAAAGGTGGCGTGGGCAAGACCACCACCTGCATCAATCTGGCCGCCTCTTTGGTCGCCACCAAGCGTCATGTGTTGCTGATCGACCTTGATCCGCAAGGCAATGCGACCATGGGCAGCGGTATCGACAAGCAGGCCCTGGAGCGTTCCATCTACGACGTGCTGGTTGGCGAATGCAGCCTCGGTGAAGCCATGCAGTTTTCCGAGCATGGCGGTTATCAGCTGTTGCCGGCCAACCGTGACCTGACTGCAGCGGAAGTGGCGCTGCTCGATATGCCGGGCAAGGAGCAGCGCCTGCGCGAGGCACTCAAACCGATCCGCGACAATTACGACTACATCCTCATCGACTGCCCACCGGCGCTGTCCATGCTCACCGTCAACGCGCTGGTTGCCGCCGACGGGGTGATCATTCCCATGCAGTGCGAGTACTACGCCCTGGAAGGCCTGTCCGACCTGGTCAACAGCATCCAGCGCATTGCCCAGGCCCTCAATCCTTCGCTGAAGATCGAAGGCTTGCTGCGTACCATGTACGACCCGCGCATCGGCCTGACCAACGATGTCTCTGCACAGCTCAAGCAGCACTTCGGCGACAAGCTCTACGATGCGGTTATTCCGCGCAACGTACGTCTCGCTGAAGCCCCCAGCTACGGTATGCCGGCACTGGTCTACGACAAGCAATCGCGTGGCGCCCTGGCCTACCTGGCGCTGGCTGGTGAACTGGTGCGCCGCCAGCGCAACGCCGCCCGTCGCGAAACCGCATAAGGAATTTCCATGGCGATCAAGAAACGTGGCCTTGGCCGAGGCCTGGACGCATTGCTCGGCGGCACAACCCCCGCCGCTCTCGAACAGCAGGCCAGCCAGGCAGACAGCCGCGAACTGCAATACCTGCCGCTTGAGCTGATCCAGCGCGGCAAATATCAGCCACGCCGCGATATGGATCCGGCCATGCTCGAGGAGCTGGCCAACTCGATCCGTGCCCAGGGCGTCATGCAGCCGATCGTGGTGCGACCGATTGCCGCGGGCCGCTATGAAATCATCGCCGGTGAACGGCGCTGGCGAGCCAGCCAGCAGGCTGGGTTGGACACGATTCCAGCGATGGTCCGTGAAGTGCCGGACGAGGCGGCGATTGCCATGGCGCTGATCGAGAATATCCAGCGCGAAGACCTTAATCCGATCGAAGAAGCGGTGGCCCTGCAGCGCCTGCAACAGGAATTCGAACTGACCCAGCAACAGGTGGCCGATGCCGTCGGCAAGTCACGTACCAGTGTTACCAACCTGCTGCGCCTGATTGCCCTGCCGGAAGACATCAAGACCCTGCTCGCCCACGGTGATCTGGAGATGGGCCATGCGCGTGCCCTGCTGGGGCTACCGGCGCAACAGCAGAGTGAGGCGGCGCGCCAGGTGGTGGCACGTGGCCTGACCGTGCGGCAGACCGAAGCCCTGGTGCGCCAGTGGCTGAACGGCAAACCCGGCGCCAAGCAGGAGAAGGCTGATCCGGATATTGCCCGCCTGGAACAGCGTCTGGCCGAGAAGCTCGGCTCACCGGTGCAGATCCGCCATGGCAGCAAAGGTAAGGGACAACTGGTCATTCGCTACAGCAGCCTGGATGAGCTACAGGGCGTGTTGGCGCATATTCGCTGACGGCTGAAACACTTACACATGATCTGCCTATGTAGCGGATGGTCGGAAATCACTACCTAACGGTTGAATAGGGGTGCCGGCACCCCTATACTCGGCGCGCATTTTTTTCTGCTTGAGCAGCGGTTCAGGATCTTGCGGTGAACATACGCAACAAGACAGCACTGCACCGACTGCCGGTTTTTCGTGTGTTGCAATGCCAGGCTTTGGCGGCTGTTCTACTGGCATTGTTGTGTGCCGGCCTGTGGGGCTGGGTAGCCGGATACTCGGGCCTGTTGGGTGGCCTGATTGCCTGGTTGGCCAATGTGTACTTTGCGTTCAAGGCCTTTCGTTACTTTGGCGCACGCTCGGCCAAAGCCATCGTCCAGTCCCTGTGGGCTGGCGAGATGGGAAAACAGATTCTCGCAGCAGCGTTGTTTGCGTTGCTGTTTGTGGTAGTCAGGCCGCTTGAGCCGCTCGCCGTATTCGCCGGTTACCTGGTGGTACTGGCGGTGGGAGCCAGTGCGTTGCTACTGCTGAATAAAAATCCGAAGCATTGAGCATTTGAGGCTTGTATGGCTAACACTCCCGCTGAATATATCCAGCACCACCTGCAAAACCTGGTTTTCGGTGCACACCCCGAGAAAGGCTGGATCATTGCCCAGACCCCGGATGACGTGAAGCAGATGGGCTTCATGGCATTGCATATCGACACCTTGGGTTGGTCGGTGTTCATGGGCCTGATTTTTGTCCTGCTGTTCCGCATGGCGGCCAAGAGTGCTACTGCCGGTGTGCCGGGCAAGCTGCAGAATCTTGTGGAAATGTGCGTCGAGTTCGTTGAAGGCGTAGTCAAGGACACCTTCCACGGTCGCAACCCGGTCATTGCCCCGCTAGCCCTGACCATCTTCGTCTGGGTGTTCCTGATGAACAGCCTGAAGTGGATCCCAGTCGACTACATCCCCGGCCTGGCTTCGGCGATGGGCCTGCCCTACTTCAAGATCGTGCCCACCGCCGATCCGAACGGCACCTTTGGTCTGTCGCTGGGCGTGTTCATCCTGATTCTGTTCTACAGCGTCAAGGTCAAGGGTTTTGGCGGCTTCACCAAGGAGCTGGCCTTCACCCCCTTCAACCACTGGTCGCTGGTTCCGTTCAACCTGTTCCTGGAAATCCTTGGCCTGCTGACCAAGCCGCTTTCCCTGGCGCTGCGACTGTTCGGCAACATGTATGCCGGTGAAGTAGTGTTCATCCTGATTGCGCTGCTGCCGTTCTACGTGCAGTGGACACTGAATGTGCCTTGGGCGATCTTCCACATCCTGGTGATTCCGCTGCAGGCCTTCATCTTCATGGTTCTGACGGTGGTGTATCTCAGCTCTGCCCATGAAGAACATCACTGAAACCAGTGCAACGCTTTAACCAAAAACCTTAACCCTTAGCTTCAGGAGCTTTACATGGAACTCGTCTACATCGCCGCCGCTATCATGATCGGTCTGGGTGCTCTGGGCACCGGCATTGGCTTCGCCCTGCTGGGTGGCAAACTGCTGGAATCCACCGCCCGTCAGCCGGAGCTGGCTCCCCAGCTGCAAACCAAGACCTTCCTGATGGCCGGTCTGCTCGACGCCGTACCGATGATCGGTGTTGGTATCGCGATGTACCTCATCTTCGTTGTCGCTGCCTAAGCATTTTCTGGTTATGCACGGGGTTCGTCTCGCGACGAGCCCCGTCGCCGTGAAATTGACAACCGCGTCGAACGAGATAGCACGAGGTAAATCGCTGTGAACATTAACTTGACGCTGTTCGGTCAGACGTTCGCCTTCGCTATTTTCGTCTGGTTCTGCATGAAGTTCGTATGGCCGCCCATTACCAAGGCCATGCAGGAGCGCCAGAAGAAAATTGCCGAGGGTCTGGATGCCGCAGGCCGCGCGCAGCAAGACCTGAAACTGGCTCAGGAAAAGGTGACCAACACCCTCCGTGAGACCAAGGAGCAGGCTACTCAAATCCTCGAGCAGGCGAACAAGCACGCCAGCGCAATCGTCGAGGAAGCCAAGCAGCAGGCGCGCGCCGAAGGCGAGCGACTGGTCAATGCGGCTCGCGCTGAAATCGAACAGGAAGTGAATCGTGCCAAGGATCAGCTTCGTGCCCAGGTAGCCGCTCTGGCTGTGCTGGGTGCCGAGAAGATTCTGGAGTCCCAGGTGGACGCCAAGGTACATAACGATCTGGTCGAAAAACTGGCCTCCCAACTCTAAGCGAGGCAAGCGATGATCAATACCCAGACGCTTGCTCGGCCTTACGCGAAAGCCGCTTTCGAGTTTGCCAGGGCTGCAGGCAAGGCTGATGCCTGGTCTGCCATGCTCAACCTGGCGGCTGTGGCCGTCGAAGTTCCGGAAGTCGAAGCGTTGCTGAAAGATCCGCGCCTGACCAGCGAAAGCAAGGTACAGAGCGTGGTTCGCCTGTTTGGCAGCGACATCGACGAAGCCTTCCGCAATTTTGTCCTGACCATGGGCGAGAATGATCGCCTGGATGTCCTGCCGACCGTGCGGGAGCTCTATGAAGAGCTCAAGGCTGACGCCGAGAAAACCCTTGAAGCGCAGGTTGAAACTGCCTTTGAGCTCGGCACCGAGCAACTGAATACCTTGGCTGCCGCCCTTTCCAAGCGGCTAGATCGCACCGTCAACCTCCAGCAGGTAGTCAATCCTGCGCTGATCGGTGGTGTGGTAATCCGCGCCGGCGACGTGGTTGTCGACGGTTCGGTCCGCGGCAAACTGAGCCAGTTGGCCGAATCGTTGAAATCCTGATTTGAGGGTCATGGCATGCAGCAACTGAATCCTTCCGAGATTAGTGAAATTATCAAGCAGCGCATCGAGAAATCGGATGTGTCTGCCCAGGCCCGTAACGAGGGCACCATCGTCAGCGTTTCCGACGGTATCGTCCGCATCTACGGCCTGGCCGATGTGATGTACGGCGAGATGATCGAATTCCCTGGCGGCGTCTACGGTATGGCGCTGAACCTGGAGCAAGACTCCGTCGGTGCCGTGGTTCTGGGTAACTACCTGAGCCTGACCGAAGGCATGAGCGCCAAGTGCACCGGCCGCATCCTGGAAGTTCCGGTAGGTCCGGAACTGCTGGGTCGCGTAGTCGATGCGCTGGGCAACCCGATCGATGGCAAAGGCCCGATCAATGCTCAAGCCAGCGACGCGGTCGAGAAAGTGGCACCGGGTGTGATCTGGCGTAAGTCGGTCGACCAGCCGGTACAGACCGGCTACAAGTCGGTTGACGCCATGATCCCGGTCGGCCGTGGCCAGCGTGAGCTGATCATCGGTGACCGTCAGATCGGTAAGACCGCTCTGGCCGTCGACGCCATCATCAACCAGAAGAACAGCGGCATTAAGTGTGTCTACGTTGCCATTGGTCAGAAGCAGTCGACCATTGCCAACGTGGTACGCAAGCTGGAAGAACACGGCGCGCTGGCCAACACCATCGTGGTCGCTGCTTCGGCTTCCGAATCCGCTGCCCTGCAGTTCCTCGCACCCTACTCGGGTTGCACCATGGGCGAATACTTCCGTGATCGCGGTGAAGACGCCCTGATCGTCTATGACGACCTGTCCAAGCAGGCTGTGGCCTATCGCCAGATCTCCCTGCTGCTGCGCCGTCCGCCGGGCCGTGAAGCCTACCCGGGCGACGTGTTCTATCTCCACAGCCGTCTGCTGGAGCGCGCTTCCCGCGTTTCCGAAGAGTATGTCGAGAAGTTCACCAATGGCGCCGTGAAGGGCAAGACCGGTTCTCTGACCGCTCTGCCGATCATCGAAACCCAGGCGGGTGACGTTTCCGCGTTCGTTCCGACCAACGTGATTTCGATCACCGACGGTCAGATCTTCCTGGAATCGGCCATGTTCAACTCGGGTATCCGTCCGGCCGTCAACGCCGGTATCTCGGTATCCCGTGTGGGTGGTGCAGCGCAGACCAAGATCATCAAGAAGCTCTCCGGTGGCATCCGTACCGCCCTGGCTCAGTACCGTGAACTGGCGGCTTTCGCCCAGTTTGCTTCTGACCTGGACGAAGCCACCCGTAAGCAGCTGGAGCATGGTCAGCGCGTTACCGAGCTGATGAAGCAGAAGCAGTATGCGCCGATGTCCATCGCCGACATGTCCGTGTCCCTGTATGCCGCCGAGCGTGGCTTCCTGACCGACGTGGAAGTGGCCAAGGTGGGCGCCTTTGAACAGGCGTTGATCGCTTACTTCAACCGTGAGAAGGCCGACCTGATGGCCAAGATCAACGAGAAGGGCGACTTCAACGACGAAATCGATGCAGGCATCAAGGCCGGTATCGAGTCGTTCAAGGCCACCCAATCCTGGTAAGCCGCAGCGGGAGCCGCAAGGCTCCCGCCTGCTAACCCGATAGGTGTCAAATGGCAGGCGCAAAAGAGATTCGCAGCAAGATTGCGAGCATCAAAAGCACGCAGAAGATCACCAGCGCCATGGAAAAAGTGGCGGTCAGCAAGATGCGCAAGGCCCAACAGCGCATGGCTGCCAGCCGCCCCTATGCTGAGCGGATCCGTCAGGTAATTGGCCATCTGTCCAATGCCAACCCGGAATACCGCCATGCATACATGGTCGATCGCCCGGTCAAGCGCGTGGGTTACATCGTCGTCTCCTCGGATCGTGGTCTATGCGGTGGCTTGAACATCAACCTGTTCAAAGCCCTGATCAAGAACATGAAAGAGTGGCACGACAGCGGCGTTGAAGCCGACCTGTGCGTGATCGGTAACAAGGGTGCCAGCTTCTTCCGTAGCTACGGCGGTAACGTCGTGGCGGCAGTCGGCAACATCGGTGAAGAGCCGTCGATCAATGACCTGATCGGCAGCGTCAAGGTGATGCTGGATGCCTTCAACGAAGGACGTTTGGATCGTCTGTACCTGGTGTCGAACAAGTTCATCAACACCATGACCCAGAAGCCGACCCTCGATCAGCTGCTGCCGCTGGCCTCCAACGAGGAAGAAGCGGACGCACGCAAGGGCAAGTGGGACTACCTGTACGAGCCGGATGCCCAGCAACTGCTGGATGCTCTGCTGGTTCGTTTCATCGAGTCCCAGGTGTATCAGGGCGTGGTAGAGAACTGTGCAGCCGAGCAGGCCGCACGGATGATCGCGATGAAGAACGCCACCGACAACGCCGGTGAGCTCATCAGCGACCTGCAACTGGTCTACAACAAGGCCCGTCAGGCGGCGATCACCCAGGAAATTTCGGAAATCGTCGGCGGCGCTGCCGCGGTTTAAGAACGGTTCAAATATTCAGAGGAACCCAAGATGAGTAGCGGACGTATCGTTCAAATCATCGGCGCCGTAATCGACGTGGAATTCCCGCGCGATGCCGTGCCGAATGTCTATGACGCGCTGAAAGTAGTCGGCGCGGAAACCACCCTGGAAGTCCAGCAGCAGCTGGGTGACGGCGTGGTTCGCTCGATTGCCATGGGCAGCACCGAAGGCCTCAAGCGTGGCTTGGATGTGACCAACACCGGCAAGGCCATCTCCGTACCGGTCGGTAAAGCGACCCTGGGCCGGATCATGGACGTGCTGGGTAACCCGATCGACGAAGCCGGTCCGATTGGCGAAGAAGAGCAGTGGGAAATCCACCGCGCTGCGCCGTCCTACGCCGACCAGGCGGGTGGCAACGAGTTGCTGGAAACCGGTATCAAGGTAATCGACTTGGTTTGCCCGTTCGCCAAGGGGGGTAAGGTCGGTCTGTTCGGTGGTGCCGGTGTCGGCAAGACCGTAAACATGATGGAACTGATCCGTAACATCGCCATCGAGCACAGCGGTTACTCCGTGTTCGCCGGCGTGGGTGAGCGTACTCGTGAGGGTAACGACTTCTACCACGAGATGAAGGACTCCAACGTTCTCGACAAGGTAGCCCTGGTTTACGGCCAGATGAACGAGCCGCCGGGCAACCGTCTGCGCGTGGCGCTGACCGGCCTGACCATGGCTGAGAAGTTCCGTGACGAAGGTCGTGACGTACTGCTGTTCGTCGACAACATCTATCGTTACACCCTGGCCGGTACCGAAGTATCCGCACTGCTCGGCCGTATGCCGTCGGCAGTAGGTTACCAGCCGACCCTGGCTGAAGAGATGGGCGTTCTGCAGGAGCGCATCACCTCCACCAAGACCGGTTCGATCACCTCGATCCAGGCCGTATACGTTCCTGCGGACGACCTCACCGACCCGAGCCCGGCGACCACCTTCGCCCACTTGGACGCCACCGTCGTACTGTCGCGTGACATCGCTTCCCTGGGTATCTACCCGGCCGTTGACCCGCTGGACTCCACCAGCCGTCAGCTCGACCCGCTGGTGATTGGCCAGGAGCACTACGACACCGCACGTGGTGTGCAGTACGTGCTGCAGCGCTACAAGGAACTGAAGGACATCATCGCCATCCTCGGTATGGACGAACTGTCCGAAGCGGACAAGCAGCTGGTATCCCGTGCGCGTAAGATCCAGCGCTTCCTGTCGCAGCCGTTCTTCGTGGCTGAGGTCTTCACCGGTTCGCCGGGCAAGTACGTTTCGCTGAAGGAAACCATCCGTGGTTTCTCCGGCATCCTCAATGGCGACTACGACCACCTGCCGGAACAAGCGTTCTACATGGTTGGCGGTATCGACGAAGCCATCGAGAAAGCCAAGAAACTGTAACTGGCGTGCGCCCGGTAACGGGCGTTCGAGCGGACGGCGGGCTGGCCCGCCGTTCGACCTGATAACCGAGGCAAAATCATGGCTATGACAGTCCATTGCGACATCGTCAGTGCGGAAGAAGAGCTGTTCTCGGGGCTGGTGGAAATGGTCATCGCCCACGGGCACCTTGGCGACCTGGGTATTCTCCCGGGGCACGCGCCGCTGCTGACCGATCTCAAGCCCGGTCCGGTGCGTGTGATCAAGCAGGGTGGCGAGGAAGACATCTTCTACATCTCCGGCGGCTTCATCGAAGTGCAGCCGAACATGGTGAAGGTGCTGGCCGATACCGCCACGCGTGCCAAGGACCTCGACGAAGCAGCAGCCCAGGAAGCGGTCAAGGCCGCGGAAAAGGCTCTGCACGAGAAGGGTGCCGAGTTCGACTACGGCTCTGCGGCGGCGCGTCTGGCCGAAGCAGCGGCCCAGCTGCGTACCGTGCAGCAACTGCGCAAGAAGTTCGGCCACGGCTAAGCCCAGGCTCTTTAGCGCGGTTTGGTAAAAGGGTAGCCTTGGCTACCCTTTTTCTTTTTCTACGCCCGGGTGTATTTGCCGGGGCCGATTCTAGGAGTAGCCCTGATGTCGCTGGATATCGTCATTCTCGCCGCCGGACAAGGTACCCGCATGCGCTCGGCATTGCCCAAGGTACTGCATGAGGTGGCGGGCAAGTCCATGCTGGGGCATGTCATCGATACGGCGCGCGCTTTGGCACCGCGCAAGATCCATGTGGTGATTGGCCACGGCGCCGAGCAGGTACGCCAGCGCCTGGCGGCCGAGGATATCCATTTCGTGCTGCAGGCCGAGCAGCTCGGTACCGGCCATGCGGTGGCCCAGGCGATGCCCCAGGTGGACGCCGACAAGGTGCTGATCCTCTACGGCGACGTGCCGCTGACCCGAGTGGAAACCCTCGCGGCGCTGCTGCAGCAGGTCAACGAGCAGCAACTGGGCCTGCTTACCGTGCAGCTGGCCGATCCGAGCGGCTATGGGCGGATCATTCGCGATGCGGCGGGTGAGGTGCAGGCGATTGTCGAGCACAAGGACGCCAGCGAGGCGCAGCGGGCGATTCGCGAAGGTAATACTGGCATCCTCGCCGTACCGGGCAAGCGTCTGGGCGAGTGGCTGGGTCGCCTGTCCAACAGCAATGCCCAGGGCGAGTACTACCTGACCGATGTGATTGCCATGGCGGTTGCCGATGGCCTGCGCGTGGCCACGGAAACCGCGGCCGAGGAAATGGAAGTACTGGGGGCCAACGACCGCTTGCAGCTGGCCCAGCTGGAGCGCTACTACCAGTGGCGTGGGGCGCGCCAGTTGATGGCGCAGGGTGTGACGCTGCGCGATCCGGCGCGTTTCGATGTGCGTGGCGAAGTGCAGGCCGGGCGCGACGTGCTCATCGATGTCAACGTAATCCTCGAAGGCAAGGTGCTTATCGAGGACGGGGTACAGATCGGTGCCAACTGCGTGATCAAGGACTCCATTCTGCGCCGCGGGGCACAGGTCAAAGCCAACAGCCATCTGGACGGTGCCGAGCTGGGTGAGGGCGCCGACTGCGGGCCGTTCGCCCGCTTGCGGCCGGGCAGCCGGCTGGGTGCGGGCGCGCATGTCGGTAACTTCGTCGAGTTGAAGAACGCTGTGCTCGGCGCAGGCGCCAAGGCCGGCCACCTCAGCTACCTGGGCGATGCCGAGGTCGGCGCACGCAGCAACATTGGCGCCGGCACCATCACCTGCAACTACGATGGCGCCAACAAGCACCGTACGGTGATGGGCGAGGATGTGTTCATTGGTTCGAATACCGCGCTGGTCGCGCCGCTCAGCCTGGGTGACGGTGCGACCACCGGAGCCGGTTCGGTGGTGACCAGTGATGTGCCCGAGCAGGGTCTGGCGGTAGCGCGTGCCCGGCAGCGGGTCATCGAAAGCTGGAAACGTCCGCAGAAGCAGCGCTGAATCTTCACCTGTGTACTACCTGGCTGCGTGTCGGGTGGTGCACAGCTGATCGCGCCAAGCCCACAAAAAAGCAATCATTTGTTACCCTGTAATAGGTCGCCGCTATCAGGCGACCTTTCGTTCGGGCGCTACTGCCCGCTGTGCGCTTTACGCGTGCCAACGTTACAGGAGCAACCCTATGGGCCAACACCCTACGTCGGACACGACATTCAACGCCGCCACCGTCACTGCCGACGGTATTCCCGCCCCGACCGGGGCTGCCAACCTGATCGACACCGACTATGTAGTCGGCCAGGACAACATCCAGGGGCGTATCTCCATCGCCCTCGATATCCATGGCAAGGTTTTCAGCATTTCTGCGCTGAGCGTCCTGCTCTTTCTGCTGCTTACCCTGGCCTTGCAGAATCAGGTTGCACCGCTGTTCAATGCCCTGCGCGATACCCTGACCAGCCAGCTGGCCTGGTTCTTCCTGAGTGCTGGCAATCTGTTTGTGCTGCTCTGCCTGGGGCTGATCATTTCGCCACTGGGCCGCGTGCGTCTGGGCGGCGTGCAGGCCCAGCCGGATTACACTTACCTGGGCTGGTTTTCCATGCTGTTTGCTGCCGGCATGGGCATTGGCCTGATGTTCTATGGCGTGGCCGAGCCCATGTCACATGCCAGTGCCGCCCTGGGCGGGACGCAACTGCAGGACAATGGCCTGCGTGGCGATTGGGCGCCGCTGGGGGCGGCCGCCGGTAACCCCGCAGAAGCCGTGCGCCTGGGCATGGCGGCAACCATCTTCCACTGGGGGCTACATCCCTGGGCCATTTATGCCATCGTGGCCCTGGCTCTGGCGCTGTTTTCCTTCAACAAGGGCCTGCCGTTGTCGATCCGCTCGATCTTTTACCCGCTGTTGGGTGAGCGGGTCTGGGGCTGGCCGGGACATCTGCTGGATATCCTCGCGGTATTTGCCACGTTGTTCGGTCTGGCGACGTCGCTGGGGATTGGTGCCGAGCAGGCCCTGGCCGGGCTTGACCGCCTGTTTGGCTGGGGGGTGGGCGATACCAGCAAGGTCTTGCTGATCCTCAGCATTACCGGGATCGCCCTGCTGTCAGTGGTAGCCGGCCTGGATCGTGGAGTGCAGCGCCTGTCACAACTGAACATGGGGCTGGCAGTGTTGCTCTTGCTGTTTGTGATCATCGCCGGGCCAACCCTGCTGATTGCCAGCGGCTTTATCGATAATTTGCTGGCCTACCTGCACTACCTGCCGGCGCTGGCCAACCCGCTGGGCCGGGAGGATCTGAACTTCAGCCAGGGTTGGACGGCGTTCTACTGGGCCTGGTGGATCAGTTGGTCGCCATTTGTCGGCATGTTCATTGCGCGGGTCAGTCGCGGCCGCACGGTACGCGAATTCCTGGTCGCGGTGTTGCTGGTGCCGACGCTGGTCTCGGTGCTGTGGATGAGTGCCTTTGGTGGCACGGCCTTGCACCAGTGGCTGGTCGAGGGCTTCCCGGGCGTGCAACAGGCGGCCCTTGAGCTGAAGTTGTTTGTCATGCTCGGCGAGCTACCCTGGCAGGCCCTGACATCCCTGCTGGGTATTGTCCTGGTACTGGTGTTCTTCATTACTTCAGCGGACTCCGGGGCCTTGGTCATCGATACCATCACGGCCGGTGGCAAGGTCAATGCGCCACTCGCCCAGCGGGTGTTCTGGGTATTGATGATCGGCCTGATCGCCATTGCCCTGCTGCTGGGAGGCGGTCTCAATGCCTTGCAGGCCATGGCGGTGTCCACTGGCCTGCCGTTCACCCTGGTGCTGCTGGTAGGCTGCGTGGCGATCGTCAAGGGCCTGGCCAGCGAGCCGCGTGGCTAGTACCAGAGTTGGCGCAGTGGCGTGTGCGGGCTGTAGTGATGGGCGATCTGCGCCTGGAGCAGCTCGGCACAGGCCAGCGCATCACTCAGCGCATGGTGTGCCTGTTAGGCGGGCAGGTTGTAGCGCCGGCGGCTATCGGCAAGGCGCACTGAGACGGGGTGCCGGCCGAACAGGCGGTCAAGCCAGCCTGGCGGGTGCTGCCGGCGTTGCAGACTGGCCTCTAGCTGCATGGTATCGATCATCGGCAGGCTCAGGCTCTCGCCCAGTGCCTGGCGTACCGCCTTGTGCAGGAACAGGCGTTCGATGGTGCGATAGTGGACAACCACCAGGCGACCCCGCAGAGCCTCCAGCAGCTCTTCGGCGATAGCCGCGAAAGGCGGTGCCTGGTGGATCTGCGAGTGGGTAATGCGGTGGATGGTGACCGAGCGTTCCGGCAGTTCGCGTTGCGGGTTGACGACCCAGTAGCGTGCCTCGCTGCAGCGGATGCGTTGCAGATCGAAGGGAATCAGGCCGAGGCTGACGATGGCATCGCGCTGGGCATCCAGCCCGGTGGTTTCCACGTCGAGAGCCAGCAGCGGCGCTGCGCCGATGGCCAGTTCGGCCGCCGGGCAGCCGGCCTGATAATAGGCGCGCAAGGCCGGATTCCGGCAGGTGCGGGCCTGCAACGCATAGAAGGCCGGCCAGCCCAACTTGCCGGGATGCAGGTTCATAGGCCGCGCATGGGTACGCTGGGGTAGCGGAAGCGCAGGAATTTCTGCGCATGGCTGATCACCTGAAAGGCCTCCTTGAGGTTATGTCGCTCATGGGCACTGATGTGTTCCGGCTCGATGTAGTTGTCTGGCGGCTGGCCGGCTTCCAGTGCCCGCGCCTGATGGCGGATCCGCACCAGCGAGAGAAACTCAAAGGCATAGCGTAGTTGCTCAAGGACCTGGGGTTGCAGCCATTGGGCCTGGGCAAGGGCTTCCAGGCGAGCCAGGCTGTTCTGCGCGGTGCTGCCACAGGCCAGCGCATGTACACGTATCAGGTCGGTCAGCGGCGCGGTACCGCGGCCCTTGAGGTTGATGATGTTTTTCTGCCGACCATCCTTCTCCATCACGAAGGTACGGAAGAAGCCCAGTGGCGGGGTGCGGTTGAGGGCGTTGCGCGCCATGCTGGCGAGAAAGTGCGGGGTGCGACTGGCCTGTTCGGCGAGCTGTTCCTGGAGTTGTGCGACCAGTTCGTGCTGCCCGTAAACGGCATCCAGATCAAAGAAAATGCAGCTGTTGAGCAGTGCCCGCGGCTCGGGATGTTCGATCCACTGGCGAAAATAGCCTTGCCAGACATGCAGCGGCTGTCGCCACTGGCGATTGCTGGCCATGATGCCGCCCTTGCAATAGGCATAACCGCACGCCGCCAGGCCGTTGCACACCAGGCGGGCCAGTTCGGCAAAGTACTCATCATGCAGGGCCGGGTCGAAGCGGTCATCGAGTACCAGGGCGTTATCCTGATCGGTGACCAGCAGTTGCTCGTCACGGGCCATCGAGCCGGCGACCATGAAGCAGTAGGGCACCGGGGGCGGTCCCAGACGCTGCTCGGCCAGCTCCAGCAGGCGCTGGCAAAAGGCCCGGCCAATGCTGCTCATGGCCTGGCCGATCATCTGTGCGGTAGCCTGGTCATTGACCATGCGCAGGAAGGTGGCCTGCAGGTCGGGTACCAGGCGCTGCAGCTCTTCCACGGACTGCAGGTTGAAGATGTTGTTGACCAGGTACAGGCTGCTACGTGATTCGTAGCGCAGGATATCGGCCAGGTTGATCACGCCCAGTGGTTGCTGGCGTTGCATGACCGGCAGGTGATGGATGTTGTGGCGCAACATGCACAGCATGCCGTCGAACACTGAGGCGTCGGCTTGCAGGCTGATCGGTTCAGCGCTCATCACCGCGCTGACTGGCGTACTGGGCGGCAAACCGGCGGCCAGCACCCGGCTGCGGAAATCGCGATCGGTAAGAATGCCCAGCATGGCGGGGGGCTGGTTGGCCTGCTCCTGCACAACCAGCAGCGAGGATACGCTGTGCTCGACCATTACCTGCGCAGCCTCTTGTACCGGGCAATCCGGGGCCACGCTGACCGGCTCGCGACTAAGCAGCTTGCGCAGGCGAATCTGCATCAGCTGGCTGGCCTGGCCCTGGTTTTCTACGGCGGACTTAAGACGTGACTGGCCTTCGGCTTCGAGGAACTCGGCGAGGCTGTCGTGCTCCTCGCAAAGCGCTTCGATTAGCGCGCCGGGCAGGCAGTACAGCAGGCAGTCCTCAATGGCGCGGGCGGCAAAGCGTACCTTGTGGCGGCCCAGCAGGGCGGCCTGGCCGAACACATCGCCTTCGCCCAGGCGGTTATGCAGGTCACCGTTGCGCTTGTAGGTTTCCACGGCGCCACTGCGGATGTAATACAGCTCGTTGAGCGGCTGACCGAGTTCCAGCAGCGGGCTGCCGGCCTTGTGGTAGCTGACCTGGGCCTGTTGGGCGAGCTGCTGCAGAGCCGCCTCGGGCAACGTATCGAAGGGTGGATGACGGCTCAGGTGATCGTGGATTTCCAGAAGCTCGATCTGCATGGCAAGGCCTCGTGGTGCGGGCATGGCACAGGGGCAAACCTTAACCATTCGTGGGCTATTTGTCCCGGCCAGGCGTACCTTGCGGCTACAATGCGGACCTGCACCGAGTGAGGAGTGTGCCGTGGAAAGAATCAAAGGCGCCTTGGTAGTGGCCTTCCTGCGTTTGTTTGCGCTGTTGCCGTGGCGTGCTGCCCAGGCGGTGGGCAGCTTGATTGGCTGGCTGATGTGGAAGCTGCCCAATCGCTCCCGCGAGGTGGTACGCATCAACCTGGCGCAGTGTTTCCCCGAGTTGGACGAAGCGGCTCGTGAACGCCTGGCGGCACAGAGTCTGCGTGACATCGGCCGGACTCTGACGGAGAGCGCCTGTGCGTGGATCTGGCCGGCGGCCAAGTCGCTGCAGCAGATTCGCCAGGTCGAGGGAGGCGAACTGCTCCAGCAGGCGCTGGCCGAGGGCAAGGGCGTGGTTCTGGTGAGCAGCCACCTGGGGAACTGGGAACTGCTGCTGCAATACGTCTGTTCGCTGTGCCAGCCAATCATTCTCTACCGTCCGCCCAAGCTGCGTGCGGTGGATGAACTGCTGGTGCGCCAGCGTACGCAACTGGGTAACCAGCTGGCACCCTCGACCAAGGAAGGCATCCTCAATCTGATCAAGACCCTGCGCAAGGGGGGGGTGGCCGGTATTGCCGCCGACCCCGAACCCAGCCTGTCCAGTGGGGTGTTCGTACCGTTTTTTGGCGTGCCAACGCTGACCAGCAAATTCGTACCCTCCCTGGTGCAGGGGCACAAGGCTACGGCGCTATTCATTCATGCGTTGCGCCTGGATGACGGCAAGGGTTACCGGGTAGTGATCGAGGCGGCGCCAGAGGCACTGTATGGCGAGGATGTCGAGGCGGCGGTGGCGGCGCTCAACCAGGGTATCGAACGCCAGGTACGTGCCTGCCCCAGTCAGTACATGTGGAGCATGAAGCGTTTCAAGAAGCGCCCGCCGGGTGCCGCGAAATTGTATTGATGGCCGCTTGCCGCCTCGGGTACTGTCAGCCCCAGCCTCCTGTCACAGAATAAAAGGCCTGGCATGGATAACCAGCGTAAGACCGTACGTACCCCGCTCAAGGTACGTTTGCGCATCGAACACCCGCAGCATGGTGAGCTGATGGTGATGACCCGCGATATCTCCGACAGCGGTGTCTATGTGCTGCTCGAACAGAGCGGCCTGCTCGCCGTGGGTGACCGGGTGCGCGGTCAGGTGCAGGGGCTGCCGATGGAAGCGCCGATCCTGCTCATGGAAGTGGTGCGTGTCGAGCCGATGGGCGTCGGCCTGCGCTTTGTGAGCGAATAACCCGCCGGGTGTGCCGGGTGCCAGAGCAGCCCCGGCCATGCAACACGCCGCCGCAGGCCTGCCTCAGAAGAAGGTCAGGCCGACCTGGAACAGCCGCTCGGCATCGCGGATGTACTTCTTGTCCACCAGAAAGAGAATCACATGGTCGCCTGACTCGATCACCGTATCGTCGTGGGCGATCAGCACTTCCTCGTCACGGATGATCGCGCCGATGGTGGTGCCGGGAGGCAGGGCAATGTCCTCGATCATCCGGCCGACTACCCGGCTGGACTTGGCGTCGCCGTGGGCAATGGCCTCGATGGCTTCCGCCGCGCCACGGCGCAGTGAGTGCACGCTGACGATGTCGCCGCGGCGCACGTGGGTCAGCAGGGTGCCGATGGTGGCCAGCTGCGGGCTGATGGCGATGTCGATCTCGCCGCCCTGCACCAGGTCGACATAGGCCGGGTTGTTGATGATGCTCATCACCTTGCGTGCGCCAAGGCGCTTGGCCAGCAGCGAGGACATGATGTTGGCCTCGTCGTCGTTGGTCAGGGCGAGGAAAATGTCGGCTTCGGCAATGTTTTCCTCAACCAGCAGATCGCGGTCCGAGGCGCTGCCCTGCAGGACGATGGTGCTGTCCAGGGTGTCCGACAGGTAACGGCAGCGCGCCGGATTCATCTCGATGATCTTCACCTGGTAGCGGCTTTCGATGGCTTCCGCCAGGCGCTCGCCAATATGTCCGCCACCGGCGATGACCACGCGCTTGTAGCTGTCCTCGAGGCGGCGCATTTCGCTCATCACCGCACGGATGTGTCCCTTGGCGGCAATGAAGAACACCTCGTCATCGGCTTCGATCACCGTATCGCCCTGCGGCATGATCGGCCGGTTGCGGCGGAAGATCGCCGCCACGCGGGTATCCACGTTGGGCATGTGCGCACGCAGCTGGCGCAATTGCTGGCCGACCAGCGGGCCGCCGTAGTAGGCGCGCACCGCCACCAGCTGCGCCTTGCCCTCGGCGAAGTCGATAACCTGCAGGGCTCCGGGGTATTCGATCAGGCGCTTGATGTAGTTGGTCACCACCTGTTCCGGGCTGATCAGTACGTCCACCGGGATGGCTTCGTTGTCGAACAGGCCGCTGCGCGTCAGGTAGGCGGCTTCGCGCACCCGGGCGATCTTGGTCGGGGTGTGGAACAGGGTATAGGCCACCTGGCAGGCGACCATGTTGATCTCGTCGCTGTTGGTGACGGCTACCAGCATGTCGGCATCGTCGGCACCGGCCTGGCGCAGCACGGTGGGGAAGGAGCCGCGACCGACAATGGTGCGGATATCCAGGCGGTCGCCCAGATCGCGCAGGCGCTCGGCATCGGTATCGACCACGGTGATGTCGTTGGCTTCCCCGGACAGGTGTTCGGCGAGCGTGCCGCCGACCTGGCCGGCACCGAGGATGATGATCTTCACAAGCGCTCCTTAACCGCGAGGCGACGCGGCAATCTTGATCAGCTTGGCATAGTAGAAACCGTCGTGGCCATCGGCCTGCGGCAGCAACTGGCGGCCATGGGCCTGCTTGAGGCCGAAGGTACCGGTGATATCCAGCTCGCGCGCGCCGGGCGTGCGTTGCAGGAAGGCGGCGATGTTGTCGCTGTTCTCCTGAGGCAGCACTGAGCAGGTGGCATACAGCAGCACGCCGCCGACCTCCAGGGTCGGCCACAGGGCATCCAGCAGTTCGCCCTGCAGGGTGGCCAGCGCAGCAATATCCTCGGCCTGGCGGGTCAGCTTGATATCCGGATGGCGGCGGATCACCCCGGTGGCTGAGCAGGGGGCGTCGAGCAGGATGCGCTGGAACGGCTTGCCGTCCCACCAGGCGGCCACGTCGCGGCCATCGGCGGCGACCAGGGTGGCCTGCAGCTGCAGGCGAGCGAGGTTCTCCTCGACGCGGGCCAGGCGACTGGGCTCCAGGTCCAGGGCGATGACTTCCTGTAGGCCGGGCTCGGTTTCGAGCAGGTGGCAGGTCTTGCCGCCGGGTGCGGCGCAGGCGTCCAGCACGCGCTGGCCCGGGGCCAGGTCGAGCAGGTCGGCGGCCAGCTGGGCGGCTTCGTCCTGCACGCTGATCCGACCGTTCATGAAGCCCGGCAGGGTCTTCACGTCGCAGGGCTGCAGCAGACGGATAGCGTCGCGGCTGAAGATACAGGGCGCGGCCTCGATGCCGGCGTTATGGAGTTCGGCGAGGTAGGCCTCGCGGCTGGCTTGGCGACGATTGACGCGCAGGATCAGCGGCGGATGCTGGTTATTGGCCGCGCAGATCGCCTGCCAGTGTTCCGGCCAGTCGGCCTTCAGGCGTTTCTGCAGCCAGCGCGGATGTGCAGTGTGCAATACCGGGTCGCGGTCCAGCTCGGAAAACAGCACCTCATGGTCGCGCTGGGCGTTGCGCAGCACGCCATTGAGCAGACCCTTGAGCGAGGATTTCTTCAGCTTGTCGACACAGGCCACCGTCTCACCGATGGCGGCATGCGCGGGGATACGGGTATGCAGCAGCTGATACAGACCGACCAGTAGCAGTGCTTCGACGTCGCGGTCGGCGGCCTTGAAGGGCTTTTGCAGCAGTTTTTCGGCGAGCAGCTGCAGGCGCGGTTGCCAGCGGGCGGTGCCGAAAGCCAGCTCCTGGGCCAGGCCCCGATCGCGCGGCTCGACCTTGTCCAACAGCGGCGGCAGGCTGCTACCCAGCGAGGCTTTGCCCTGCAGAACCGTGGCCAGGGCGCGGGCAGCCGCCAGACGCGGGTTCATGCGCCCAGCACCTGGCCGATGGCGAACAGCTCGCGACGACTGTTGTACAGGTCGGTGAAGTTCAGTGGCTTGCCACCGGGTAGCTGCAGGCGGGTCAGGCGCAATGCGCCTGTGCCGCAGGCGACAGAGAGGCCGTTCTTGTCGGCAGCGAGGATGCTGCCGGGCTGGCCATGGCCATCGCCCAGCTGGGCGGCGTGGACTTTCAGCGGCTCGCCGTTGAGGCTGCTGTGGCACAGTGGCCAGGGGTTGAAGGCGCGGATCAGGCGTTCCAGCTCGACGGCGGGACGGCTCCAGTCGAGGCGCGCCTCGTCCTTGTTCAGTTTGTGTGCGTAGGTGGCCAGGCTATCGTCCTGTGCCTCGCCGGGCAGTTGCCCAGCCGCCAGCTGGCTGACCGCCTCGACGACGGCCGCCGAGCCCAGCTCAGCCAGGCGATCATGCAGGCTGCCGCCGGTGTCTGTGGCGCTGATCGGTGTGCTGACCTTGAGCAACATGGGGCCGGTGTCCAGCCCGGCTTCCATGCGCATGACGGTCACGCCGCTTTGCTGATCGCCGGCCTCGATGGCGCGCT
Source organism: Pseudomonas fluvialis (assembly GCF_002835605.1). NCBI lineage: Bacteria > Pseudomonadati > Pseudomonadota > Gammaproteobacteria > Pseudomonadales > Pseudomonadaceae > Pseudomonas > Pseudomonas fluvialis. Next base: position 43,823 of record NZ_PIYS01000023.1, read on the forward strand.
GGATCGGCGCAGCACCCCGCCAGCGCGGCAGCAGCGAGGCATGGCTGTTGATACAGCCCAGGCGTGGAATGTCCAGTACGGCCTGCGGCAGGATCAGGCCGTAGGCGACCACCACCAGCAGATCCGCTTTGAGCGCGGCCAGCTCGGCCTGTGCCTGCGGATCGCGCAGGCTCTGCGGCTGGTACACGGCGATGCCGTGCTGCAAGGCCAGTTGCTTGACGGCGCTGGGCATGAGTTTGTGACCGCGCCCGGCGGGCCGGTCCGGCTGGGTGTACACGGCGACGACCGGCAAGCCGGCGGCGAGCAGGGCGGCGAGGTGCTGGGCGGCAAATTCCGGGGTGCCGGCAAAGACAATACGCATGGCTATCGGGGTCCGGTAAAAATAAAAAAGGCTTGCTGTGGCAAGCCTTTGGCATGTCGCGGTCAGGCGCGCTGGCGATGCTGTTTTTCCAGCTTCTTCTTGATGCGATCGCGCTTGAGTTGCGACAGGTAGTCGACGAACAGCTTGCCGTTGAGGTGGTCGCATTCGTGCTGGATGCACACCGCGAGCAGGCCGTCGGCGATCATTTCAAAGGGCTTGCCGTCACGATCCAGGGCTTTGATACGGACCTTTTGCGGACGGTCGACGTTCTCGTAGAAGCCGGGTACCGACAAGCAGCCTTCCTGATACTGGTCCATCTGCTCGGTCAGCGCTTCGAACTCCGGGTTGATGAACACCAGCGGTGTGGACTTGTCTTCCGAAAGATCCATGACCACCAGGCGCTTGTGTACGTCGACCTGGGTCGCGGCCAGGCCGATACCGGGCGCGGCGTACATGGTTTCAAACATGTCGTCGATCAGCTGACGCAGGGCATCATCGACCACGTCCACCGGCTGGGCGATGGTGCGCAGACGGGGATCGGGGAATTCGAGTATGTTCAGAATCGCCATATACGTTTGTGATGCACTTGTGGAATAAAGTCAAAATCCGCTGCTAAGATGATGAGCAGCATTGAAAAACGGCTTCAGGCCGCGAGTTCTGCGGCTTTCAGGCGTCCGCCACATAATAAAGGGATTCACCGCATGAGGAAATCACTACTCGCCCTGCTGATGCTGGCCGCCAGCGGCCTGACCCAGGCAGCAGTCCAGCTCAAGGATGGCCATCCGCAGAGTTACACCGTGGTCCGTGGTGACACCCTGTGGGACATCTCCGGCAAGTTCCTCAGTCAGCCCTGGAAGTGGCCGGAAATCTGGCATGCCAATCCGCAAGTGAAGAACCCCCACCTGATCTACCCGGGTGACGTGCTCAGCTTGGTGTATATCGATGGCCAGCCGCGCCTGGTGCTCAACCGCGGCGAATCGCGCGGCACCATCAAGCTGTCGCCGCAGGTGCGCAGTACGCCGCTGGCTGAAGCTATCCCGGCGATCCCGCTGGAGAAGATCAACAGCTTCCTGCTCAGCAACCGCATCATCAATACCGCGGAAGAGTTCGCGCAGCGCCCCTACGTGGTAGCGGGCAACCAGGAGCGGGTGGTCAGTGGCGCTGGCGATCGTATTTATGCCCGCGGTTCTTTCGATGACCAGCAGCCTTCCTACGGTCTGTTCCGCCAGGGCAAGACCTATACCGACCCGGTGACCCAGGAGTTCCTCGGCATCAACGCCGATGACATCGGTGGTGCTGACCTGGCAGAGGTCGAAGGTGATATTGCTACCCTGCAGCTGACCCGGACTACCCAGGAAGTTCGTCTGGGTGATCGCCTGTTCGTCAGCGAAGAGCGTCCGATCAACTCCACCTTCATGCCCAGCGAGCCGAGCGAAACCATCGACGGGGTGATCCTCGATGTGCCGCGCGGCGTCAACCAGATCGGCCAGTTCGATGTGGTGACCATCAACAAGGGCACCCGTGACGGCCTGGCCGAGGGCCACGTACTGGCCATCTACAAGACCGGGGAAACCGTGCGTGACGTAGTGGCTGGCGACCGGGTGAAGATCCCGGACGAGCGCTCCGGCCTGCTCATGGTGTTCCGCACCTATGACAAGCTCAGCTACGGCCTGGTGTTGATGGCCAACCGACAGCTCAGCGTCAACGACAAGGTCAAGAACCCCTGAACCACCGACCCCGGCACTGCCGGGGTTTTTCATTCTGCCTGCCGATCAAGGATGATCCGCATGACCTGCCTTTCGCCTGCCGAACTGGAAGCGCGTCTGCGCCTGCATTGCCTGCCGCAACTTGGGCCCAAGCGTTTCCGCCGACTGTTTTCCGCCTTCGACAGTGCCAGTGCCGCGCTCAGTGCGCCGGCGTCGGCCTGGCGCGCCTTGGGCTTGCCGGCCAGCAGTGCCGCGGCGCGGCGTTGCGACGAGGTCCGCGAGCGGGCCGCCGCCGCGCTGGCCTGGCTGGAACAGCCCGGTCAACAGCTACTGATGTTCGATGATGACAACTACCCAGCGTTGCTCGCCGAGCTGGACGATGCACCGCCGCTGCTCTTTGTGCAGGGGGATGCGCGGTTGCTGGAGCGTCCGCAGCTGGCTCTGGTGGGCAGTCGCAATGCCAGCCGTCCTGGCCTGCAGACGGCCGAGGCGTTTGCCCGTAGTCTGGCTTCGGCCGGCTTTGTCATTACCAGCGGGCTGGCGCTGGGTATCGATGGCGCGGCACACCAGGGAGCCTTGCAGGTGGGTGGGCGTACCGTCGCGGTGCTGGGCACGGGTCTATGCCAGATCTATCCGCCGCGCCACAAGGCCCTGGCGCTGCGTATCGCCGCCGAGGGTGGCGCACTGGTTTCCGAGTTGCCACTGGACAGTGCGCCGCAGGCCAGTAACTTCCCCCGGCGCAACCGCATCATCAGCGGCCTCTCGCTGGGTGTGCTGGTGGTCGAGGCGGGCCTGGCCAGTGGCTCGCTGATTACTGCACGCCTGGCTGCCGAGCAGGGGCGGGAGGTCTGGGCCATTCCCGGGTCTATCCATCATCCGGGTGCCAAGGGCTGCCACCAGTTGATTCGCGATGGGGCGCAACTGGTGGAACGTGTCGATGATCTGCTGCAGAGCCTGCACAACTGGCAGTATCAGCCACCAGCCGCAGCGGTCCTGCCTGAGCTGCCTATCAGCGAGTCGCCCTTGCTGGCCTTGCTGCATGCCGCCCCACAAAGCAGTGAAAGCCTGGCAGCGGCCAGCGGGCAGAGTTTGTCCGAGGTATTGGCGCAGCTTACCGAACTGGAGTTGAGTGGTGCGGTGCAGCGTCAACAGACGCTCTGGCTGGCGTGTTCGCGCTGAGTCGCAAGCGCGCCGGATAAAGCAACAGCAGCGCCAGCAGACCGAGCAGCCCGGCCGTGAGGAACAGCCCCGGGTAGCCGATAGCCTTGGCCAGCAGGCCGCTCGTGGCGCCGACCAGTCCGGCCAGCAGCAATTGCAGGCTGGCCTGCAGGGTGAAGTCCGCACCCTCATGGGCGCTCCGGCACTGGCGCATCATGGCGGCGAATAGCACGACGCTGGATAAGCCATCGGCGGCCTGCTCAAGCAGTGCCAGGCTATACACCAGGCTATCCGCCGCACCTTGCGTCAGACTGGCCAGACTGGCCAAGGTCAGCGCTTGCAACACGCCACCCAGCAGCAGGGCCCGCCAGGCGCCCAGACGGGCATATAGCCAGCCACCGGCCAGTGCACCGAGGATGCCGCACAGGCTACTGAGCAGCGTCAGTTGCCCCAGTGCACCGAGGCCCCAGTCCAGGTCGACCAGCATGGGTTTGATCATGGGGGAGGCCAGGGAGTCGCCCAGCTTGAAGCTCATCAGCAGGGCCAGCCAGGCGCCCATGCCCGGTTGCCTGAGCAAGCCGCGATAGTGCTGGCACAACAGCGCAGGACCGCTGGCGGCCTGTTCGGGTGCCGGGTTGGGGCGTTCCTGCCAGTGCCACACCGGCAGGGTTAGCGCGGCCAGCAACAGGGCCAGGCTGGCCAGCGCAAGGTTCCAGCCCATCTGCCCGACCAGCAGCAACAGGCCACTGCCACTCAGCAGCATACCGATCTTGTAGCCGCCGACCTGCACACTGTTGCCCAGGCCTCGCCAGCGCTCGCTGAGCAGGCGCACGGTAAGCCCGTCAGTGGCGATGTCCTGGGTGGCGGCAGCCAGGTTGATCAACAGCAGCAGGCCCAGCAGCAGGCTGAACTGCTCACTCAGCAGACGCGGCCCATCGAGCAGGGCGAGCAGCGCCAGGCAGAGCACCACGCTACCTTGCAGGGGAAGAATCCAGCCGCGCGCATGGCCGAGGCGGGGATGCCGCCAGCGATCTACCCAGGGCGCCCACAGTGCCTTGAGCAGCCAGGGCAGGGCGAGCAACTTGAGCAGGCCGATCAGCGCCAGGTCAACGCCCTGTTGGCGCAGCAGGGCGGGCAGGGCATGCGCGACCAGGCCGGAGGGCAAACCCTGGGCGCAGTACAGCGAAGCCAGCAACAGCCAGGTGGCCCGAGACGGGCGAGGAGATAAGGGAGCAACCAGCATGGCCAGGCCCAGATGGCATCGATGGCTGGCGTTTTACCGACTTGTCAGGTGGGCGGCAAGCGTGTGCCCTGGGCTGAACCATGGAACTGCTCGACCAGCAGCTGCAGGCGACTGGCCAGATCGGCCAGCTGGCGCGCACTGTGACGGCTTTGGCTACTGGCGACCACGCTGCTTTCGCTGGCCTGGCGAATACCGCCCAGGTTGCGTTGAATATCCTCGCCGACGGCGCTCTGCTGCTCCACGGCAGCGGCGATTTGCAAGCTCATGTCGCTGATGCGGGTCACCCGCTGGTTGATGCCCTGCAGGGCATTGGCCGTTTGCAGGGCCTGGTGCACGGCGGCTTCGGCCTGGCTACGACTACGCTGCATCGTCTGCACGGCCTGGCTGGCACCTTCCTGTAGCTGGCTAATCATGCTGTTGATTTGCGCGGTGGATTGCTGGGTGCGCGAGGCCAGGCCGCGCACTTCATCCGCCACGACGGCAAAGCCGCGACCCTGCTCACCGGCTCGCGCCGCTTCAATGGCGGCGTTCAGCGCCAGCAGGTTGGTCTGCTCGGCGATACCCTGGATTACGTCCAGCACCTGATTGATGGTGTGGCTATGCTCGGCCAGCTGTTCGATGACCTGGTGACTTTGCTGCACTTCCTCGGCCAGCTTGTCGAGTAGCTGGCAGGTCTGTTCGACCATCTGTAGCCCGTCACAGGCTTCCGCATCGGCCTCGCTGGCCGCACAGGCGCTGTGCTGGGCGTGGCGAGCAACTTCTTGCACACTGCCGGCCAACTGGCTGATGGCGCTGGCTACCTGTTCGGTTTCCCCTTGTTGTTGCAGGGTTGCGTGTGAGCTGCACTCCACCGCGCCGGCCAGTTCGCCGGCCTCGTTACGTAACTGGCGGGTGGCATCGGCGATTCGCCCGATCACCGAGCCCGCCTCGGCCCGCAGGCTGAGCAGGGCAAAGCCGAGCTGGCCAAATTCGTCATTACGCTGGCAGTACAGGTACTGACTGAGCGGGTTGTCGGCCACTTCGCGGGCCTCACGTAACAGCGCCTGCAAAGGGCGCAGGGCGAGATGCAACAACAGCCCCAGGCCGAGGCTGAGGCCTGCACCGAGCAGGAGCGCGCTAGCCGCCGAGAGTGCGCCGCAAAACAGGCCGAGCAGGCTGGCGCTGCCGCTCAGCAGTGCGGCTTGCAAACTCAGGCGCATGGCCAGCGAGAGGCGTGGCCGGCGTAGCGCAGCAGGTGACTGGCCGTCGCGCAGGCGTGCGTAAAGTGCCTCGGCACGGGCCACCTGCTCGGCGCTGGCCGCACGGCGTACCGATTGATATTCCACCACCTGGCCATGCCGGAAAACCGGCGTGACATGGGCGCTGACCCAGTAATGATCGCCGTTCTTGCAGCGGTTCTTGACCAGACCCATCCAGCTTTTGCCGGCCTTGAGGGTTTGCCAGAGATGGGCAAAGGCTGCGGCTGGCATGTCCGGGTGGCGTACCAGATTGTGATTGCGGCCGAGCAATTCGTCGCGACTGAAGCCGCAGATCTCCACGAAGTCATCGTTGGCGTAGGTCAGGGCACCCTTGAGATCGGTGGTGGAGAGAATATTGGCCTGGGCATCGACCGGTACTTCACGCTGGCTGACCGGCAGGTTGATCTTCATGGCAAGGAATCTCGCGCAAGTGGCACGGGCTGGGTGGATGACCGTGCGCTAAACAGCCAGGCGACGGTACCCGGAGCACTAAACTAGCCGGGGAGGCGAGGCATAACCTTGCGATTGATCAAGAGGCTGTTGCGGCCATCGAGGAGGGTGAGGCGGTTGGAGTATGGCGGGGCGCGAAAAAAGACCGGGCGACGGGGCGCCCGGTCAAAGAACCTGCCTGACGGCAGGCGCTTTGCTCTCCCCTTCCCAAGTTGCCGGACCTTGCGGCACGGCAGCTAAGAGAGCGCAAAACAGTGGAAACACAAGCTCGGGGGTGGTGTGCATGCTCCGCGCCCCCTGTAGCGCTCACCGCGCATGATTGGGCTGGACGCCGGGCAACTTGCCGGAAGCCGGGCGTAACGCGAGGCAGGCAGCGCCTAGACAGCGCGGGGTGGTGCGCGGGTTGGGGCGTCGGGGTAGGGGGCACGCGCGAAGGGGCTATCCGGCAGGCGGCTATGCAGCACATGTGCTGTGCGCAGGGCATGCAACGTGGCGGGATGCAGGTCGGGAGACAGGGTTGGCGCGCTGAACAGCAGTACGCAGTATCCGCATTTCTCCCACGCTTCCGGCATGCTCGCCGGTGCGCCATCGTGTTGCTCGCCACAGGCCAGCTCGTTCAGCCAGCCCGGCAGGGCAGCCGCTTCCGTGAGCAGGCCCTGGGACAGCCAGGGGCCGCTCAGCAGCAGGCACATGGCCAAGATGGCCAGCCAGTTGCCAGGACGGAGACGAGCAGGTTTGGACAAGTGCCAAATTCCTTGCGAGGAAACGGGGGTACGCCTGCATGCTAGGAGGCGGGTTGTCATGAGCATAGTGACAAGTTGTCGCAGATGCCAGGGGAGGCGGCAGCCTGTGGCGGCCTGGGTTAAGCTGCCTGGTAGAGAGGGGAGGACGTGATGCTGAGCTTGGCGGATATCTTCGTACTGCTGCTGTTGAGCAGCCTGGCGGCCTGGTGGTGGCGTGGGCGTGGCATCGGCGAGTGCGCCCTGCATTATGCGCGACAGCATTGTCAGCGGCTGGATATCGAGCTGCTGGACGGCAATGTCGCCTTGCAGGGGCTCAGCTGGCAGCGCGACAGCCAGGGGCGCTGGCGCCTGGCGCGGCGCTATGCCTTCGAGTTCACGGTGACCGGCGAGCAGCGGCTGCACGGTCGACTGACACTCTATGGTCGCCAGCTGGCGCGTATCGAACTGGATGCGCATCCCTTCAATCCAGCCAGCGAGGCGGGCGGCAAGGTCATCCAGATGGATGACTGGCGGCGCAGCCACCCGCGTATCGATCAGCGCAAGGCCGACTGATCAGCGAGCGTCCAGCAGGAAAGCGCGCACGCGTGCCGCGCTGTCCTCGGGAAACTCCTGCATGAAGCAATGCCCACCGGCCACTACCTGGGCGCTGACATGCGCATTGCCGGCGCACCAGCGGGCAACCGAGCGGGCCACGAAGGGATAGCTGTGTTGGCCATAGAGCACCTGGGTGGGCGTAGTGACTTTGCTCAGCGACGGCCACAGGCGCTTGGGGAAGGAGCTGAAGATATCCGCTTCGCGGCTGGGTCGGCACTTCAGCTCGACGCCTTGCGCAGTGTCTTTCAGGGCATGCTGTATGTAGGCGTCGAAGGCCGCTTCGTCCCAGCCACGGAACATGCCCCGACCATGCAATGCGGCGTGGGCGGCGGCGCGATCCGGCCAGCTACTGCGGCGTTTCAGCGCTTTGCTGGCCAGGCTGGTACGACGGCTCAGGCCGACCACGTCGGACAAGGCCATCACGCCGATCATCGCCGGGCTGAATAGTACCGGGTCGAGCAGCACGGCGCGCCTGAACAACTGCGGCTGCTGGGCCAGCATCAGGCTGGTCAGCACGCCGCCGAAGCTGTGGCCGAGGGCGAAACGCGGTGCGTCGGCGAAGTCGCCAGAGCCGGCGGTAAAGGCTTCCAGAGCCAGTTCGGCGCTACGGTTCCAGCCATGGAAGCGGCCGCCATGATCGCTGTCGCCGTGCCCCTGAACATCGCACAGCCACAGGTCGAAGTCTTCGCAAAGCGCATTGAGCAGCGGGCTGTACACCCGGCCGCAATAACCATTGCCGTGCAGAAAATGCAGCAGTGGCTTGCCGGAGGGTGGGGTGTGCCAGCCACGCAGGGTGAAACCGGCTGAAGTGGGGTGCGACCAAGGCAGCAAGTGCATGGCGGGTCTCGTCGTTGAACTGACTTGGGAGTGTAAAGCGCGGGCCGTCGTCATGCATTCCCGCGATGGGTGCGATAGAAGAATTTGTACAACATGAGCTGACTTGTCCACCTAGTCTTAGTAGGCGTGCCCTTGTTTTCTGGGTTGTTCAAGTAGTTTTGATGTTCCGCCTAGCTCATGGTTGGACAATTATGATTGTTTTGTATAAGTCTGCTCTGCTTGATCTTCTGTCTTTTGGTTCGCAGCACGTTGTCGCAGCCTGAATGGCTCGAGGAGCGCATTGAATGCCCGTACAACTGACTATCGCCCAACGCCTGAGCCTTGGTTTCGGCCTGATTCTTTCGCTGATGCTGCTGATTACGCTGATCCGGAAAGATCATCGAGGTGATTACCTCGATCGCCGAACAGACCAACCTGCTGGCGCTGAATGCCGCCATCGAAGCAGCACGGGCTGGCGAACATGGTCGTGGCTTTGCCGTGGTGGCCTATGAAGTCCGCTCCCTGGCCAACCGTACCCAGGATTCCACGCGGGAAATCCGCGGCATGATCGGCAAGCTGCAGGAGGGCGCCGGCAAGGCGGCCGAGGTGATGCGCAGCAGCCGTGAGCTGGCCCAGCAGACCGTGCAGCAAACCGGGCAGGCCGAGCAGGCGCTGAACCAGATTCGCAGTGAGGTTACGGCGATCAACAGCATGAATGCGCAGATTGCCGGTGCCTCCGAAGAGCAGAGTGCGGTGGCCGAAGAGGTGAACCAGAACATCAATCGCATTCATCGTGCGACCCTGGAAACCGCGGCGGGCTCCGAGCAGGTGGCGGTGGCCAGCCGCGAGCTGACTACCCTGGCCAACCGGCTCACTGAACGGGTCAGTTTCTTCAGGCTCTAAGTACCCCGCCAGCGCCTTGCTAAGCTAGTGCTTTCTTGGCAAGGGAGTGAGCGAATGTCAGCGTGGAGCAGGGTGTGTTGTCTGCTGGTGGTGTGCTGTCTGGCCTGTGGCCAGGCGTGGGCGGCGTCGCGTTGCAGCGAACGCAAGCCTTCGCTGTTGCTGATGGGCAAGATCAGTTGCAGCTACCAGAGTCGCTGGATTGATTCCGGGCTGGTCGGCCAGCGCAAGGTGATCTACCAGCTGCCGCTGGGCGTACCGCCGGCACAAGGCTGGCCGGTGGTGCTGGTCTACCAGGGGTCGTTCTTCCCGCTCAATGATTTCACCTATTACAGCGTGATGCCCTTTGGCGGTTACCACGAAGGACAGTTGATCAAGCGTCTGCTGGATAACGGCTTTGCCGTGGTGGCACCCAGCGCGCCAGCCGATCTGTTCTGGCAAACCAATCTCCCCGGACTGGCCCAGCACTACACGCACAGCACGGACTATCACTTCCTCGGCAATGTGTTTGCGGCCATCGCCGCGGGCGAGTTTGGTCCGTTGGACAGTCAGCGCAAATACGCCACGGGAATTTCCAGCGGCGGTTACAACAGCAGTCGTATGGCCGTGTCCTTTGCCGGGGAGTTTCGTGCGCTGGCCATCCAGTCGGCTTCTTATGCGACCTGCAGCGGGCCGTTGTGCACTGTGCCGCAGGTGTTGCCCGCGGATCATCCGCCGACGCTGTTCCTGCATGGTTTCGTCGACATGACGGTGCCCTGGTGGAGCATGAATCTGTACTACCAGCGTCTGCAGGAGCAAGGCATCAGCAGTACCCGGCATACCGACTGGCTGGCCGGGCACGAATGGCTGGAACAGGCGCCGGAGCTGATCCTCGACTGGTTCCGGCGTTACCCCTGAGGGCTCTCCAGCCGGCAGGCGGCCAGGCCCTCCTGCAGCGCGGCAAGCGCCTGGGCCTCGTGGAAAATCAGCTCGATACGCGAGTCGCGGCGCCACTCGCTGGCCTGCCAGTGCAATGGCTGTCCGGCCAGCGCGTTGGCCGACAGCCAGCCGGCATTGCTGTGGACCAGCAGTTTGGCACGCCGCCAGGGCAGGGCCTGTAGCCAGTGTTGCAGGTGTGCTAGCTCGAAGCGCTGGCTGGGGTGCCAGCGCCAGCCGATACTCCAGCCCGCCTCCTGTTGCTGGTACTGGCAGAGGGGGTGATGCGGGTCACGCCAGAGCAATCCGGGGCTACTCGGCGGGCTGTCGGGGAGGCTGGCATCGGCCGCTTCGCCCGCCCGCGCCTGATGTCCTGGCAGGGCGCTGAAGGGCAACTGGCCCTGGCTGGTCCAGTGCAGCGGATAGGCGGCGAAGCGTTGCTGCAGGGCCGCGCGTTGAGGTGCATCGAGTTGTTCCTGTTTATTGAGCAGCACCAGGCCGGCCAGCGGCAGGCTATCTGCCTGGCTGTCGGCGAGTGTCTCGCCGTGTGCCAGTGCGGCGGCGTCGAGCACCACAACTGGCGGCTGCAGGGCGAGCACCTGCTGCCAGGGACTGTCGCGCAGTTGCTCAAGCAGCTGCGCCGGATGGCCAAGCCCGGAGGGTTCGATCAGCAAGCGATCAGGGCGGGCCTGGCGTAGCAGGCGCGCCAGGGCGACCTGGAAGGGCGCACCGTTGACGCAGCATAGGCAGCCGCCGGGAACTTCGCTGAGGCTGATGCCATCGCGGCTGCCACCCAGCAGGGCGGCATCCAGGCCGATCTGGCCGAACTCGTTGATCAGGATGGCCCAGCGTTCGTCGGCCGGTTTGTCGGCCAGCAGCTGGCGGATCAGGCTGGTCTTGCCGGCGCCCAGTGGACCGGCGATCAGGTGTGTGGGGATGTGCGCGAGCATGGCGTGGGTTCGCAATGGGGATGTGCGCATGCTAGTGGCTGATTGGCTTAATGCAACGGGGCGTGCTGGCCATGGCTTGCGCCAGCGGGTGCGCAGCCCCTAGAGTCGCGGTTTTCCTGCTGGGGTGGCGAGTATGCGTGTCTGGCTGTTGTGGGGGTTGTTGCTGGGATCGGCCGAGGTGCTGGCGCAGGCCTGCGTGGTCGAGAGCCAGGGCGCCGGGGTGCAGGTCAAGGTCTGCCAGCAGAATCGCAGCATTCCTGCCACTATGTTCCGCGAAGGTTTCTGTGCGCCGCAACTCAAGGGGCAGCAGGTTACCGTGAGTTTTGTCGAGCAGTGCCCGATCGGTGCCTTCGGCATCTGTCGTGACGCCCAGGTGGCCGGCACGCTGTATCGCCAGGATGTGCACTACTACGGGGTGGCCAGCGATGCCCGCCTGCTCAAGCCGGCCTGCGAGCGACAGTATCGCGGTGTCTGGACAGCCTATTGAGGGGCATGCTCATCCATCAGCTGCAGTTCGCCGCTGTCACCGATCTGGCCGTGGCCGAGGCGAATCTTCAGGGTCAGGTCGGTGCGTGAATCAGCGTGGCGAATGGCTTCCTCGACGCTGATGCGACCACTGCTGTAGAGCTGGTAGAGGTGTTGGTCGAAGGTCTGCATGCCTTGGGTGGTCGAGCGGGACACCGCTTCGCGCAGGTCTTCCAGCAGACCACGCTGGATCAGGTCGCGGATGTGCGAGCTGGCCAGCATCAACTCCACGGCGGCGACCCGCTTGCCATCCAGGGTCGGCACCAGGCGCTGGCCGACTACGGCGGCCAGGTTGAGCGCCAGGTCGGCGAGAATCTGCTGGCGAGCCTCTTCGGGGAAGAAGCGCACCACGCGTTCCAGGGCATGGGTACTGCTGGTGGCATGCAGGGTGGCGATGCACAGGTGGCCGGTTTCCGCGTAGTGCAAGGCGTGCTGCATGCTGTCGAGGTCGCGGATTTCCCCGAGCATGATCACATCCGGTGCCTCGCGCAGTACGTTGCGCAAGGCCGCGGCAAAGCTGTGGGTATCCAGGCCGACTTCCCGCTGGTCGATCACCGATTTCTGGTGCTGGTGGAGGAACTCGATCGGGTCTTCGATGCAGATGATGTGTCCGGCCTTGCTGCGGTTGCGCAGGTCGAGCAGGGCCGCCAGGGTCGTTGACTTGCCGGAGCCGGCGGCGCCGGTAACGAGGATCAGCCCGCGGTCGAGCAACGCGAGTTTTTCCAGCGGAGCGGGCAGGCCGAGTTGGCGAATGCTGGGAATCTGGCTCTTGATCAGTCGCGCGACCATCGAGACTTCGCCGCGCTGGTAGTACAGGTTGATGCGGAAGCGCCCGGAGTTGCTGACACTCACCGCCAGGTTCATTTCCAGATCGCGTTCGAACTCGGCGGCCTGTTTTTCGTTCATCAACTGGTAGGCCATCTGCCGTACTTCACCGGCCTTCAGCGCGGGCAGCGGCAGGGCATGCATGTGTCCTTCGATCTTCACCTGGGGGGGCGTGCCGACGCTGAAGAACATGTCCGAGCCGCCCAGCTCGAAGAGCTTGAGCAGTAGGGGATAGACGTCGATCTTGCTGTCGCCGTTGAACAGAGGGTCCATGTCATGCTCCATGTGCCGAGAGGGGCTGGCAGCGCGTGCCTGCCTGGCCTGCTGTGGGCAGACTAGGCAAGCGCGGGCATTGTCGCAAGACGTGGTGAGGATCAGGGCTGAGTGTGTGCCAGCGGTTGCTGAGCCGCTTGCTGGGCTGCCAGTTGTGCCTGCAGGGTAGCCAATTGACTGTCCTTGAGCTGCAGCAGGCGCTGCAGCTTGTCCAGTTGCGACTGCAGGTCGGCAATCCGGCTGTGCAGTTCGGCGTTTTCGCGGCGTGCCAGGTCCAGGCCTTCCTCGGCCTTGGCCAGCTGCTCGCTGAGTTGTGTGTTTTCGCTACCTTGTTCGCCGCGCCCCTGCTGGCTACCCGGACTGCCGGCCAGGCGCAGGGTATCGCCGCTGTTGCTGTGCGAGGGCGCGGTCGCGGCCTGCTGACGGGGACGCGCATCAAGCTGGCGCTGGCTGCTCTGCCAGGCCTGCTGCTGTTGCTGGCTGAGCTGCAAGGCCTGGCCGGCGGCCATGGCCTGCATCTGCTCGGTGCTGGGCAGTTGCAGGGTCTGGTCGCGCTTGAGGCGATTGATATTGCCGTCGATGAACGCCTGTGGATTGAGCTGCTGGATCGCCAGCATCGCCTGGTGCGGGGTGGCTGCGCCGCGCACCGCCTGGGCAATGTCCCACAGACGGTCATTGGCCTGGGTACGGTACTGGCCGCCGGGCTGTGCGGCGTGCTGTGTAGCCGGGCGGCTGGCCGACTGCGTCGGCGCCTTGCTGAGCGCTGCGTGCGGGCTGGCCGGTTGGGCGAGCAGGGTGCCGGCCGGCAGCTGCGGCTGGTAATGCGGCGGGTCGAGCAGCAGGCTGTATTCCCGCACCTGCTGGCCGCCCGGCCAGACCACTTCGAGGAGCAGGCCCAGGTACGGCTCGTGAATGGCTTGCGGGGTGCTCAGGCGGGCCTGGAACTGGCCGCCCTGGCGCTGCACGGCGACGCGCAGGCCAAGCAATTGATCGGGGCGCGACAGGCCGGCCCGTGCATAGGCTTCAGGCGACGCCAGGCGCACGATGATTTCTTCGGCAGTCAGGTCGCGGCTGTCCAGCAGCGGGATGTCTGCGCGCAGAGGCTGGCCCAGCGCCGAGTGCAGGTTGGCCTCGCCCAGGCCGAGGGCCAGGGCCGAAGGCGACAGGGCGATACTGGAAGCTGCGGCCATGGCCAGCAGCAGGCGGTGAGCCGGAAACATGGAAACCTCGTCGGCAGGGGGAAGGCACGGGCTGCGAGTATTTCCCAGTGGCCGGCCTGTCGACAGCGGCGCACCGCCAGAGCCGGCAACGGTTCACACTCGAATACGCAAAACTGCCGAGTGGTCGGCACTTGCCCTGTGCGCCGGGCAACACGGCGAAACGGCTGGCCTTGCCGGGCAAAGGCGCTATCCTTGGCAGCCGCGCGGGACGACCTGCGCCCGGCCAGGTGATCGGCCTGACGGATACGCCGCACAGGCAGTTAACCCATACCGGGGACGACCCCATGAGGAGCGTCGTCTATGAGTTGGTGGATTGTTCTGTGTGCCGGGCTGTTCGAAGTGGCCTGGGTGGTGGGGCTCAAGTACAGCGCAGGGTTTACCCGGCCCTGGCCGAGCCTGGCTACCCTGCTGGCACTGTTGGTCAGCCTGTGGCTGCTCAGCCTGGCCTTGCGCCACCTGCCACTGGGCACGGCCTATGCGGTGTGGGTGGGCATCGGTGTGTTGGGTAGCGCGCTGTTGGGGGTGTTGCTGTTTGGTGAAACCCTCACCCCCCTGCGTCTGTTCAGCCTGGGGCTGATCATCGCCGGGGTGGTGGGGCTGAAGATGGCCGGTTGAGGATGACCTATAGGCTGCTGTGGGTGATGCCGAACGGGTCTGGCCAGTGCTGCCAGGCGGCCTCGCCGGCGGCCATTTCCGTGTCGTCGAGCAGGCAGGCATCCAGTTCGGCGTGCAGCCGGGCAAAGTCGATGTGCTGGCCGATAAACACCAGTTCCTGGCGGCAGTCGCCGCTCTCGGCCTGCCACTCGCGCTGGATGGCCCGCAGCGAGTCGTCATCGGTTGGCCAGTCTTCGCGCGGCGTGTAGCGCCACCAGCGACCGGCGTAGCCATGGCGCAACAGGCCGCCGGCCTGCGACCAGCTGCATACTTCCTCGGCTCGGTTGGCCAGCCAGAAGTAGCCCTTGGAGCGCAGCAGACGGCCGTTGTCCCATTCGCGGGCGACGAAGTCATGGAAGCGTTGTGGATGGAACGGGCGGCGGGCGCGGTAGGCTTGCGAGCGGATGGCGTAGGTCTGGCTTTCCGGGATATGTTCGCCGCGCAGTTCCTTGAGCCAGCCGGGGGCCTGGGCAGCGCGCGCGAAGTCGAAGCGCCCGGTGTTGAGCAGGCGTGACAAGGGTACCTGGCCCATGACCATCGGGTAGATCTCGGCGTGTGGGTTGAGGCCGGCGAGAATCGCCTGCAACTCCTCGCGTTCGGCCTGGGAAATCAGGTCGCACTTGCTGATCAGGATGACGTCGGCAAATTCCACCTGATCGATCAGCAGATCGGTCACGGCACGTTCCTCTTCGGCATCGTGCGTGCCCAGGCGGCTGGGCAGCTCTTCAGCGGCCTGGTAGTCGCGCAGGAAGTTCACGCCATCGACCACCGTGACCAGGGTATCCAGGCGCGCCAGGTCGGACAGGCTGTGGCCTTGCTGGTCGCGGAAGGTGAAGGTTTCCGCCACCGGCAGTGGCTCGGAAATTCCGCTGGACTCGATCAGCAGGTAGTCGAAGCGCCCTTCACGGGCCAACTGGCTGACCTGCTCCAGCAGGTCTTCGCGCAGGGTGCAGCAGATGCAGCCGTTACTCAGCTCGACCAGGCGTTCCTCGCCGTGTTGCAGGCTCACGCCCTGGCGCAGGTCGCTGGCATCGATATTCACTTCATTCATGTCGTTGACGATCACCGCGACCCGCAGGTTTTCACGGTTGCGCAACAGGTGGCCAAGCAGGGTGCTTTTGCCGGCGCCAAGAAAGCCGGAGAGCAGGGTGACAGGAAGACGCGGGTGCATGGGGGCCTCGTGGGGTGGCAGGATCGCCGGGTAGGTTTTCTGTGTTATAACATAACACTTTATCTGTCCGGGCTCGATAACCACGCATGACCACCCTGAAACTTCCCGATATTGCCGCGCAAGGTGCCACCCTCCAGCAGACCCTGAGCTGGGTTGGCATGCGCGAGATTGCCATTCCCCTGTTGCTGGACGGTCAGCGCCTGGCAGCGCGCGCGCATGCCGGGGTCAGCCTGGACCAGGCGGATGCGCGCGGCATCCATATGTCGCGCCTGTACCTGGCGTTGCAGGTGCTCGAGCATGAGCCGCTTACTCCGGCTGTGCTGCAACGGCTGCTGCAACAGTTCCTGAGCAGTCATCAGGGGTTGTCGCAACGCGCCTACCTGGAGCTGGAGATTGACTGGCTGCTGCGCCGGCCGGCGTTACTCAGCCCGCTGCAGGGCTGGAAGCACTACCCCCTGCAGGTGCGTGCGCAGCGTGATGAACAGGGGTTCCACGTGGAACTGCAGGTGCAGATTGCCTATTCCTCGACCTGCCCCTGCTCGGCCGCCCTGGCCCGCCAGCTGATTCAGGAGCAGTTTGCCGCAGACTTTGCCGAGCAGCCCTTGCAGGCCGAGGCCGTGCGCCAGTGGCTGGGCAGCAGCCAGGGCATCCTGGCCACCCCGCACAGCCAACGCAGCCAGGCACAGGTTGCGGTGCAGTTACAGATGCCGCAGGACGAGCTGCCGGCGCGCCGTCTGCTGGAGGCTTGCGAAGCCGCGCTGGGCACCGCCGTGCAGACCGCGGTCAAGCGCGCCGACGAACAGGCCTTTGCCCTGGCCAACGGGCAGAACCTGATGTTCTGCGAAGACGCCGCGCGGCGCCTGCATGGTTGCCTGCTCGATCAGCCGGGCCTGAGCGGTTTCCAGGTGCGCGTGGTGCATGCCGAGAGTCTGCATGCCCACGACGCGGTGGCGTGCAGCCGGCATAACTGGCAGGTACGCGATTAATCCTTGAGCCCCAGGCGCTGGGCCAGGCGATGCAGGTTGGCGCGGTCGACGCGCAGCTCGCGGGCCACCGCCGCCCAGTTGCCCTGCTGGCGTTGCAGGGCGCCGGAAAGTAGCTGGCGCTGGTAGTCATCCACCGCCTGGCGCAGGTCGCGGATTGGCGCGGCCGGCATCGGCGGATCGGCGGGGCAGGGCTGGCAGGGCCGGGTATGCGGCAGGTCGAGGTCGCTGGCCTCGATGCTGAGGATCTCCGGGCGCTCGCCGCGCTGCCGGCCCAGCGCCTTGAGCGCGGCGCGGCCGATCAGATGTTCCAGCTCGCGCACATTGCCCGGCCAGTGGTAGGCCAGCAGGGCGCTGTGTGCCGGCAGGCTCAGGCACAGCCCGCGCAGATGCAGGCGCGGGCGATTCTGTTCGAGGAAAAAACCAGCCAGCAGCAACACGTCGCGGCCGCGCTCGCGGAGCGGCGGTACGTGCAGCGGGTAGGCGCTGAGGCGGTGGTAGAGATCGGCGCGCAGGCGCCCGGCCTGTACTTCTTCGGGCAGATTGCGGTTGCTGGCTGCCAGTACACGCACATCCACCTGGTGCTCGCGGTCCGAGCCGACCCGCTGCAGCTGGCCGCTCTGCAGCACCCGCAACAGCTTGGCCTGTACGCTGAGTGGCAGCTCGCCGACTTCATCGAGGAACAGCGTGCCGCCGTGGGCCAGCTCGAACTTGCCGCGCCGCTCGCTGTGTGCCCCGGAGAACGCGCCGCGCACATGGCCGAACAATTCGCTTTCCACCAGGGTTTCCGGCAGTGCGGCGCAGTTGATGCTGATCAGCGGCTTGCCGGCGCGCGGCGAGCTGCGCTGGATGGCCAGTGCCACCAGTTCCTTGCCTACCCCGGTTTCCCCGCTGATCAGCACCGGCAGCTCACTCTTGCCGAGCAGGTTGATTTCTTCCTGCAGGCGCTGCATCGCCGCACTGTTGCCGATCAGCTCGCGTGGCGCGACCTGTCCGGCGACCTGGCGATAGCTCTCGGCCAGGCGATGCTGGTCGTCGGCACGCTGCTGCAGGCTGCTCAGGCGTTCGCCGGCCTTCACCGTGGCGGCGGCCAGGCGGGCCACGGCATCCAGCTGGTCGAGGGCGATGCGCCCGAAGCAGCGCGCATCCAGGGCGTCCAGAGTCAGCAGGCCCCACGGCCGCTCGTCGATATACAGCGGGCAACCCAGGCAGTCATGCACGGCCAGCTGCGAATGAGGGCCTTCGACCAGGCCATCGTAGGGATCGGGCAGCGTGCAGTCGGCGGCGAAACGCATGGCCTGGCCATTGTCGAGCAGCGCCGCCAGGCGCGGGTGCTCGTCGAGGCGAAAACGCCGGCCCAGGGCATCGGCCGACAGGCCGCGCACCGCCAGCGGCACCAGTTGCTCGTCCTCCAGGCGCAGCAGGGCGATCGCGTCGCAGGGCATGAGCTGTTGCAGGGCCTGCAGCAGGCGGCTGTAGCGCTCGTCCTGGGGCATGTCGCGGGCCAGGTCATCGAGCAGGGGTAGCAGAACCGGAATCAAGGGACTGGGGGTCATATCGACAACCTGTTGTGCGTTTAACAGCAAAACCGTGTTGTTCCCTTAACACATGCATCAGCAAACTACTGATTTGGCAAGCCCTGCGCCTTGGCACGAATCATGGACTGGAAAAAAACAGCGGCCGGATATCCCGGCCAACCCCTGGAGTAGTGCCATGAAAGCAATCCGTACCCTGGTTCTGACTATCACCCTGGCCGGCAGCGGCGCGCTGCAGGCTGACCAGATCGTTGCCGAAGTACCGGACAACACCGGCGGTGCCGTGGCGGGCAGCCTCACCGGCCTGTTGCTGGGCGGCGCGGCAGGCGGCCCGATCGGCGCACTGGTCGGCGCCGGCGCCGGATTCTTTGCCGGCGGCAGCGTGCAACAGAGCGCCGGGCTGAGCGGCAACGGCTACCTGGTGCAGGGCGACGACGGCGCCCAGTACCAGGTGCGCTCGCCGGCTGCCGAGTTCAGCGTAGGCCAGCAGGTTGAGCGCGATGGCATCCGCGTGCGTGCGGTCGAGGGCGCGGTGCTCGCCGACGGACGCTGACAGCCGGCACCCCGGCCTGCGCCATTCGGCGCAAGGCTGGGGTCGGATCAAGAAAATCCCCTGCACAAGACGGTATCCTTGCAGCCAGCGCGGCACGTGTTGCCGCTACGACATGGCCCGGTGCAGCAGCCTGCTGCCCGGTCGTTGCCCGCCGTGACGGGCCGCCCCATTCGATGTTCGAGGTTACCGATGGACTCAACGCTGACTTTCAACCGCGCGCTGGTGGAGAAATATGACCGCCCCGGGCCGCGCTACACCTCCTACCCGACAGCGCCGCAGTTCCACCAGGCCTTCGCCGAGGATGACTACAAGCGTGCCGCCGCCCTGAGCAACCAGGCGCCGGCCAAGCCGTTGTCGATCTATATCCATATCCCGTTCTGCAAGAGCCTCTGCTACTACTGCGCCTGCAACAAGATCATCACCCAGAAGACCCACCGCGCGGTCGAGTACCTCGACTACCTGAAGCGCGAGATTGCCCTGCAGGCTGCGCTGTTCGACAGGTCGCGCAAGCTGACCCAGCTGCACCTGGGTGGCGGCACGCCGACCTACCTGACCAGCGAGCAGCTCAGCGAGCTGATGAGCTGCCTGCGCGAGCACTTCAACCTCGATGAGAGCGACAACCACGAGTTTTCCATCGAGGTCGACCCACGCACCATCGATACCGCGCGTATCGCCGAACTGCGTACGCAGGGCTTCAACCGGCTGAGCTTCGGCGTGCAGGATTTCGACGAGAAGGTGCAGGCGGCGGTCAATCGCCTGCAGAGCGAGCAGCAGGTCTACGACCTGGTTGCTGCTGCCCGCGCGGCGAAGTTCAAGTCGGTGTCGGTCGACCTGATCTACGGCCTGCCGCTGCAGACCGTGGCGAGCTTCGACACCACCCTGAGCAAGATCATCGCCCTGCGCCCGGACCGCATCGCCGCCTACAGCTATGCGCACCTGCCTGAGCTGGTGCGTGCGCAGCGGCTGATCCGCCGCGAGGACATGCCGCCGCCGGAGCGCAAGCTGGAACTGCTCGAACTGACCATCGCCCGGCTCACCGCCGCCGGCTATGTGTACATCGGCATGGACCACTTCGCCCTGCCCGACGATGAGCTGGTCATCGCCCGTGAAAAAGGCACCCTGCAGCGCAACTTCCAGGGTTACTCGACCCATGCGCAGTGCGACCTGATCGGCCTCGGCGTGTCGTCGATCGGCATGGTCGCCGACAGCTACAGCCAGAGCGTCAAGGAGCTTTCGCAGTACTACGCGCGCATCGACCAGGGCTTGCTGCCGGTGCACCGCGGCTACCGTCTGAATGACGATGACCGGCTGCGCCGCGAAGTGATCGTCGACCTGATGTGCCACGGGCGTATCGACTTCGCCAAGATCGAGGCCAACCACGCCATCGTCTTCCGCGAGTACTTCGCCGAGTCGCTGGAAAAACTCGCCGAGCCGGTAGCCGACGGTCTGGTGCAGATCACCGACACGGCAGTCATCCTGCTGCCGCAGGGCCAGTTGATGATGCGCAACGTGGCGATGGCCTTCGACGCCTACCTGGGCGGCGAGCAGAAGGGCCGCTTCTCGCGCACCGTGTAAAAAACAAGGCCCCCGCCGCTGTCGCGACGGGGGCCTGGGGCGCCACTCAGTGCGAGGTGCCTTCGGCGTACTCGATCTTGTTGCCGACGTTGTACTTGCCCGACGGTTTGTTCATGGGGATGCGCTTGACCTCCTTGAGGGTCTGCGCGTCGATGACGATCAGCGCGCCATCGGTATCCCATACGCTGAGCAGCAGGTGCTTGCCATCGCGGGTGAACTCGACGTGCGCGGCGTTCTTGCCGGGCATGGGGCGCAGGGTATGGGCGATCTCCAGCTTCTGCTTGTCGATCACGTGCACTGCTTCCTGGTTGGGGCCGAAGAACACATCGGTCCATGCATAGGGCGAGTTGGCGTGGCTGCGCATGAAGAAGCCCGGCCCTTCGGTGGGGATCTCCTTGATCAGCTTCCAGGTCTGCAGGTCGATCACCGAGATCAGCCCCTTGCTGACGTTGGGCGTGGCGAACACCCAGCGCCCATCGACCTTCCAGTAGATTCCCGAACCCAGGTGCGGCATGCCCGGCAGCTCGATGTCGGCGACCGGCTTGCCGGCGTCGAGGTCGATCACCTGCCCGCCATGCGCCTTGCGCGAGGTGGCCAGCAGGTGGCGGTAGTCCGGGGTGAAGGAGAAGTCATCGAGGAAGTCGCGGGCGACGATGCGCCGCGGCTGGAAGTCCGGCTCGCCGGCGTAGGACAGCTCCCAGACTTCCTGCACATCCTTCAGGGCGACCACGAAGCTGTCGCGCGGCGGTGCGGTATACACCGCGCTGACCCTCGACGGTGTGCCGTCCTGGCCGCGTGCATCAATGATCTTGACCAGTGACAGGTCGCGCGCATCGAGCAGCACCAGGTTGCCGGGCAGGTAGTTGCCAACCAGCACCCAGCGCCCGTCGTTGCTCACCGCGAGGTTGCGGGTGTTCAGCCCGGCGCGGGTTTCCGCGACCATGGTCAGGTTGTGCAGGTCATACACGCTGACCCAGCCATCGCGCGAGGCGAAGTAGACGAAGCGGCCATCGGGGGAAAACTTCGGCCCGCCGTGCAGGGCAAAGTGCGAGGGGAAACGCGCCAGTTCCTCGAAACGGTCGCCATCGAGGATGCGCACATGATGGTTGCCGGCCTCGACCACGACGAACAGGTTGAGCGGGTCGGCGCCGTGTTGCGGGGTGTCCTTGAGGGTCTGCGGGTCGACCAGCAGGCGCTGACTGGCGCGGATATCCGCCGCTTGCCAGGTCGGTGGCTGGGCGGCCGGCTGGTACAGGTAGTCGACCAGCCCGGCGATCTGTGCTTCGTCGAGCAGCGCGCCATAGGCGGCCATCTGGCTGGCCGGGCGGCCGTCGCGGATTACCTGGTGGGCCTCGGCTGGCTTCAGCCGGCTGAGGCTTTCCGGCAGGAGCGCTGGCCCGGCGCCACCCAGTCGCTCCAGGCCATGGCAGCCCTGGCAGTGTTGCTGGTACAGCGCGGCGCTGTCGGCCGTGGCCGGCGCATTGGCGGCCTGCAGGCTGCTGGCCACCAGCAGCAGGGCGAAGGGAATCAGGCGCATGGGGCCTCCTTGGATAATGAGTTACTTGCAGCAGACCAGTGCCGGACTGTCGGCGCTCTGCTCGGCGGCCCGCTGCGCCAGGTAGCGCGCCGGAAATTGCAGGTCCTGCCCGGCAAACAGCCCGACCACCTGGCCGATCACGGTCAGCGTCGGCGTGGCCAACTGGTTGGCCTGGGCCAGTTCGGCCAGGCCCCCGAGGTGCCCGCGCACCACCTGCTGGTCGGCGCGTGCGCCCTTGCCGATCAGTGCGGCGGGGGTGTCGGCGGGCAGCCCGGCGGCGATCAGTTGCCGGGAAATCACCCCCAGGCTGGCCAGGCCCATGTAGAACACCAGGGTTTTGCCCGGGTCGGCCAGGCTGCTCCAGGGCAGTTGCAGTTCGCCATCCTGCTGCAGATGGCCGGTGATGAACTGGCAGGAGTGGGCCAGGTCACGGTGGGTCAGCGGGATGCCGGCATAGGCGGTGCAGCCGGCGGCGGCGGTGATGCCGGGGACTACCTGGCAGTCGATGCCGTGGGCGAGGAGGAACTCCAGTTCCTCGGCACCGCGGCCGAAGATGAACGGGTCGCCGCCTTTCAGACGCACCACACGTAGGCCCTGGCGAGCCAGGTCGACGAGCAACTGGTTGGTCTGTTCCTGCGGCAGGCTGTGATAGCCGCTGGCCTTGCCGACGTAGTGGCGGGTCAGCTGCTCGGGCAGCAGGGCCATCAGCTCGCTGCTCACCAGGCGGTCGTAGACCACCGTGTCGGCCTGTTGCAGCAGGCTCCAGGCACGCAGGGTGAGCAGGCTGGGGTCGCCGGGGCCGGCACCGACCAGGGCGACTTCACCGGGCTGCAGGCTGGCCTGCAGGGCGGCGGGCAGATGAATTGAACGGTCCATGCGAGCTCCTCGCTTCTCATCGGTGGCTGGCCCGTCTGTGGCAGGCCTGGCTGTTCGGGTGGGCCGGGGTGTTCAGGACACCGCACGGCAGGGAATCTGGGTGGCCGTGGGCAGGCCGATTTCCGCATCGCTGAGGTAGCAACCGGGGTCTTCCGCCCACAGGTCGCCGGCCGCCCAGGCGCGGGTCCGCGTGTTGCCGTTGCAGATCGCCAGCCAGCGGCATTCGCCACAACGGCCACCGACGGCGCGGGGGTGCTGGCGCAGTTGCTGGAGCAGGGGCTGCGGGTTATCCAGCCAGATGTCGCGGAAGCGCTGGCGGCGCACGTTGCCGACCGTGTGTTGCCACCAGTAGGTGTCCGGGTGGACATCGCCAATGTTGTCGATGTTGGCAATCCCGGCCCCCGAGGCATTGCCGCCCCAGGCGCGCAGCATGTCTTCCAGCGCGGCGACCTGCGCGGCAGTGAGGCGCTCGGCGGCCCACTGCAGGAGGAGGATGGCGTCGGCATCGTTGTTGCCGCTGACGAAGTCCGTGTCACGGCCGGCCTCGACGTCCTGCCAGGCACGCTCGAAGATCTGCCACATGGCGTCGCGGGTCATCTGCGCGTGCGCGTCGGCGCCGCGGCTGCGTTTGCCACGGCCGCTGTAGTTGAGGTGCGAGAGGTAGAACTTCTGCACGTCATGCGCGCGCATCAGTTCCAGCAGTGCCGGCAGTTGCGGGTAGTTGTGCTGGGTCAGGGTGGTACGCAGACCGACGCGGATGCCACGCGCGCGGCACAGGTCGATTGCATGCATCGACGCGGCGAAGCTGCCCTTGAGCTGGCGCCATTCGTCATGCACCGCTTCCAGGCCGTCGATGCTGATGCCGACATAGTCGAAGTCGGCGGCGGCAATGCGTTCGATGTTCTGTTCGTCGATCAGCGTGCCGTTGGTCGACAGGGCCACGTAGAAACCCTTGTCGCGGGCGTAGTCGGCCAGCTGGAAGATGTCGTCGCGCAGCAGGGGCTCGCCACCGGAGAGGATCAGCACACGAACCCCGGCCTCGTGCAGCTGGTCGATGACCCCCAGCGCCTCGGTGGTGTCCAGTTCGTTGCGAAACTCGCTGTCGGCCGAGGTGGCGTAGCAGTGCTTGCAGGTCAGGTTGCAGCGGCGCAACAGGTTCCAGATCACCACCGGCGCGCGTGTGCTGCCGGGCTTGGCCACGCGCGGGGCGGGGCTGTGGCCGGCAACGGCGCGGAGGTATTGGCTGATTCTCAACATGGCGCGCTCCTTCAGGGCAGTCGGCCAGCAACAGGGGTTGTTGGCGTTCAGGATTGCCCAGGGGCGGCAGGCGCTCCTTGACCAAAAACAACTTAAACGGTGGGTGTATCTCCCGCTGTGCGGCTGGCTACGCGCAACCCGGTTTTCTTGAGGATGCGGCTGCTCACCAGCATGTCGTCGGCACGGCAGGCGTTGCCGAGCAGCTCACGGATGCGCTGGCGGTAGTCGTCGATTTCCTCGGCCGTGCGGCCATGCACCATGGCGAACAGGTTGTAGTGCCAGTCTTCGCGGCGCGGTCGGCGGTAGCAGTGGCTGACGAAGGGCTGGCTGCCGACCAGCGGGCCGAGGCGGGCCATTTCCTCGTCGCTGACGTCCCATACGGTCATGCCGTTGTGCCGATAGCCCAGCCGGTAGTGGTTGGGCACCGCGGCAATGCGCCGGATGGCGCCTTCGCCCTGCAGGCGCTGGAGCAGCGCCAGGCAGTCATCGAGGGACAACTGGAGGCGTTCGGCGAGCCAGGCCCAGGGGTCGTCGACCAGCGGCAGGCCGGCTTCGCTGAGTGCCAGCAGTTGCTGGCGCAGCGCCTGTTCAGAGGGGGAAATGCAGGCCGACATGATAGGTCTCCTCCTTGGGCAGGTTGAGTACCGGCAGGCCGGTCAGGGCTTCGATGCGCGCCACGCACGCGTCGATGCCTTGCGGGGTGGTGCAGGCCAGCACGAACCACATGTTCCAGGCGTGTTCGCGGCGGTAGTTGTGTGCCACTTCGGGCAGGGCGGCGAGCTGCTCGGCGACGGCGTCGAAGCGCGCTTCCGGCACCGAGAGGGCGGCCAGGGTGAAGGCACCGCCGAAATGCTCGATGTCGAACATCGGCCCGAAGCGGGTTAGCGTGCCGTCATCGAGCAGCTCCTGCACACGCTGGCGCAGTTGTTGCGGGCTGCTCTGCAGTTCCTCGGCCAGCACCCGCCAGGGGTTGGCAAGCAGCGGCAGGCCGTGTTGCAGGCGGTTGATCAGGCGGCGGTCGAAGTCATCCACAGGCACGCTCCGGCTGTTGCGGGGCATAGCGGCCGCCGCATTGCTTGTAGGCCTTGCTGCTGAACAGCAGGCGGTGCGGGTAGTCCTGCAGGCCGTGCGCGGCGAGAATCGCGGCGATACGCGCCTCGACCTGGGTGCGCTCGCGGCCATGCACCATGCAGAACAGGTTGTACGGCCAGTGCGGCAGACGCCGCGGCCGCTGGTAGCAGAGGTTGATGCCGGCCGTCTGCCCGAGCTGTTCGCCGACCCGTTCGACAAGCGCGTCGGGAATGTCCAGCACCAGCATGGCGTTGGCGCGGAAGCCCAGGGCGCGGTGCTTGAGGACCAGGCCGAAGCGGCGGAACAGGCCCTGTGCCTGCCAGTCCTGCACCTGCTCCAGCACCTGTTGCTGGGTGGCGCCGATAAGCTCGCCGAGCACGGCAAAGGGCTGGCTGTGCAACGGCAGGCCGACTTCCAGGAGGCTGCGCAGGTGCAGTTGCTGGGCTGTGTCGAGGGTTGGGCTCATGGGGCGTCTCCTAGGGGGAAACCCAGGTCGATGCGGTAGGCGCGCTGCATCGGCAGGTCCAGAGGGGCCAGGCCGGTTTCGGCGGCGATCTGTGCCAGCACCTGGTCGATCTGCGCGCGGTGCGGCGCGGTAAGGACGAACCACAGGTTGTAGCGATGCTCGCGCAGGTAGTTGTGGTTGACCTCGGGGTGTTGGTTGACCTGCGCTGCCACCTGCTCCAGACGTTCCTCGGGAACGGCCAGGGCCACCAGGGTGCTGGCCCCGGCGCGGCTGTGTTCAAACACCGGGCCGACCCGCGACAGCGCATCGGCCTGTTGCAGCAGGGCCAGCGCGTCGAGTACCGCCGCTTCGCTGCAGTCCAGTTCACGGGCCATCGCCGCGTAGGGCTCGGCGCAGAGTGGCAGGCCGTGCTGGAAACGGTCGATCAGGCGGCGGCTGAGGTCGTCGAGGTGCATGTCAGAGCCCCGTCTTGTGCGCGCGGCTGGTGAAGAAGATGCCGCTCGGGCTGTCGGCGGGCAGGCGCTTGATCAGCTCCAGGCGATAGGGGTCCCAGACCTGGATTTCGTTGGCATCGCGCACCGACAGCCAGAGCTGCTCGCCGCGCGGGGTGAATTCCATGTGCAGCACGCCGGGGCCGGGTTCCAGGTCGGCGAGGATTTCGTAGGTCTCGCTGTCCAGCACCTGCACGCGATGGTTGTCCGGGTAGGCGAAGTTGACCCAGATTTGCCGGGCGTCCGGGCGGGCCATGACGAATACCGGCTGGCCGGCAACCTCGATGGCGTGTTGCTGCTGCCAGCGCTCGGTGTCCATGACCAGTACGCGGTGCTGACCGATGGCCGGCACGAAGGCCTTGTTGCCGGCGATGGCCCAGCCTTCCAGGTGCGGCATCTTGTACACCGGCAGGGCCTGCTGGCCACGCCCGTAGCCATCGAGGATGCGCTGTACGCCGCGCTCGGGGTACCACAGGTCGAGCAGGGCCATGCCGTCCTCGCCGAACAGGCCGGCGATGTAGTAGCGGCCCTCCGGGGTCAGCAGGTCGTCATAGGGCTGCTTGCCGATCTGCTCGAAACGGGTGATCTGCGGGGTATCACCCTGGCTGAAGTCGGCGATCCAGATTTCCGCGGTATCGAACAGGGCGAACAGGAAGCGCTGGCCGGGAGCGTCGATCACCCCGACCACGCGCGAGTTGCGGCTGCCATCGGGCAGCGCGGTGCTGGGGATGTCGGCAACCAGCTCCAGGCTCTGCGCATCGAAGACCTTGACGCCGCCCGGTTCGTAGTTGCCCACGGCGATCAGCCGGCCGTCCTGGCTGATGGCGCCGCCAATGCTGTTGCCGCCCTGGATCACCCGCTTGTCGATGCGCTGCTCGAGCAGGTCGATCTTGGTCAGTCCGCCGTCGCGGCCGAACACGTAGGCGTAGCGTTCGTCGCGGGAAAACACTACCGAGGCATGCGACAGGTCGCCGAGGCCTTCGATGCGCGCCAGGCTGCTTTGCCCGGTGCTTTCGATCAGCTGCACGCTGCCGCTGGCGCGTTCGATGACCAGGCCGAGGTCGCCGGTGGCGCGGGGCGCGGGGCCGGGCTGGCTGATGCAGGCACTGAGCAGCAGGCTGCCGGCTGCCAGGGCCAGCAGGCGGGTCAACAGGGGACGCTTCATGGCTTGGGATATCCTTGCAGCAGGGTGTCGACCAGCCAGGCGATCTCCTGCTCGTTGAGCAGGGCGCTCCAGGCGGGCATGGCGGTGCCGGGCCGCCCGTGGGTCACGGTGGCAATCAGGCTGTCACGGGGTTTGTGGCCGATGGCGTCGAGGGTCAGCGCCGGGCCGAGGCCGCCGGTCATGCGCAGGCCATGGCATGAGCCACAGTCCTGGACCAGCAGGTGTTCCAGCCGGGCCTGTTGCGCCGTCGACAGCGCCTCGGCCTGGCTGGAGGGAACCAGCAGGAGCGACGCCGTAACCAGGCCCAGGGCGCGAACTGCGTTGCGTAGGGCGTGCATGGCGTGCTCCTTATGGCTTATTTCAGGCTAAGCACCCACTCGGCCAGAGTGAGCGCTTCTTCTTCGGTAACCGGGTTTGGCGGCATCGGGATCGGACCCCAGACACCCGAGATACCATTCTTGATGTGACCGGCGAGCAGCGCGGCAGCGCCTTCCTGACCGGCGTACTTGGCGGCGACGTCCTTCAGGGCCGGGCCGACCATTTTCATGTCGACGTTGTGGCAGGCCGCGCACGGCTTGCTCTTGAACAGTGCTTCGCCATCAGCGGCCATGGCCGGCTGGAAGGCCAGGGCGGCACCGGCGGCAAACAGCGGAATCAGCAGTTTTTTCATGAACGGTTTCCTCAAGGCTTATGGGCACAAGGCGTGGCCGCGTGCCGGTTTGTTCGGCACAGGCTGTACCGGGTGTGTGCACAAGGCAGCACGGTAGTGGCTCGACACGGCTTCCCTGATCAGTCGACAGAGCATCCTGCTCGAAATTTGATCATATCCGCCTAGCGGTCAGTGTCACCAGCACCACGATGTTGCCGTACAACATGGCTACAGGATGCCGGCGGGTAGGCGGGGAGTCCTTGACTCCAGTCAAGCCGCTGGCATCTGCCCGGCCGGCCATGGCCGCAGGGCCGAGGAAAACCAGGCCGACCGGGTAGGTCGGCCTGGGCGCTGCGGGGCCGCTTGTCGAGGCCCGACAACGCCACGCTTTACTGCTTGCTGGCCGTGATGTCGGCCTCGGCGTCGATACCCAGCTTGTAGCCGAGCGAGACGTGGTGATAACGCCCGGTGGCGCTGTCATCGTGGATGGCGAAGCCGAAGTTGTAGACCTTGCCGGAGGCCAGGCTCACGTCACCTTCACCGCCAGTGAACTTGCGGGTGAATACCACGCTCCAGGTGTCGCCATTCTGGCTGCCTTCCGCGCCGACCAGGGCGGTGCCGCCTTCCATGACCCGTGCCTCGGCGATATGCCCGTCGTAGGCCTTGTTCTCGCCGCTGCGCCACTGGTTGAGGTCGTAGTACACGCCGTTGGCCAGCGAGCCATCCTTGACGTACTTGGTCTTCTGTTCGTCGCCGCCGGGCATGGTGCGTACACCGCCGTGGCAGCTGCCCCAGCAGCCGCCCTGTTCGGCCAGCTCAACCTTGCCGCCGTCTTCCAGCAGGTAGGCGATCTTCACCGGGTTGTCGGCATCCATGGGCGCTGCCCCGGAGGCTTTCGGCTGTTGCCAGGTGAAGCGCAGGTAGAGCTGCTCGCCGTCATGCGCGGCCTGCACCTTGGCATTGATGAAGCCGGCCTTGCCGGCGATCGGGCTGGGCTCGTTCTTCTCGCCGCTGACGATCAGGTTGCCGACATCGGCGGCTTCCTCGGAGTGGCAGTCGGCGCAGGTCTCGCCTTTTCTCAGGGCGCGTGCGCCGCCGTGCTCGGTGCCCTTGGTGATCCATTCCATCGCCGAGGTGCCGGGATAGAACAGGGTGATTTCCTTGGCCTGGATGCCACTCCAGTCGGCCGGTGCAGCGGCCAGGGCGGTGCCGGCGGCCAGGCTCAGGGCGGCGCTAACCGCGGTAGCCATCAGGGTCTTGTGCATAGCGTGTTCCTCATTCGGTACGTTGGGCCAATCCACATGTGCGGCGACGCTTATTCTTCGTCTTCGTCGGTCATGCCTTCGGGCTTGTGGTGGGCAATACCCTTGTGGCAATCGATGCAGGTCAGGTTGTCTTCGCGGGCCATTTCATGCTGCTTGCGCGCGCGCTGCTTCTGCTTTTCGCTGGCCATGCTTTCCAGGCTGTGGCAGTTGCGGCACTCACGCGAGTCGTTGGCCTTCATGCGCTTCCACTCGCGGCGAGCCAGCTCCAGGCGCTTGGCTTCGAACTTCTCGCGGGTGTCGATGGTGCCAACCAGCTTGCCCCAGACTTCCTTGGAGGCTTCGATCTTGCGGATCATCTTGTACGTCCACTCTTTGGGGACGTGGCAATCGGAACAGACCGCACGGACGCCGGTGCGGTTTGTGTAGTGAATGGTTTCCTTGTATTCCGGGTAGACGTTGTCACGCATCTCGTGACAGGAAATGCAGAACTGCTCGGTGTTGGTCATCTCCATGGCTGTGTTGAAACCGCCCCAGAAGATGATCCCGCTGACGAAGCCAACCAGCAGCAGTACGCCCAGCGAGTAGCGAACGCTCGGCTGCTTGAGTTTGCCCCACAGGCTGTCTTTGCCTTTGAAAAGTTTCATGGTGATGTCCTTAACCATCCCACGCACAGGGCGTGGGATGGTCTTTCAGGCGCCAGTGGACTGGTTAGTACACGTCGTGCATGGTGTTGAACACGTTGAACTTGCCAGTCGGCGTGACGATGGCCGGATCGGTGATCACCTTCTTCAGCTTCAGGGTCTTGTCATCGTAGATCACGATGGCCGACTGGTCGGTCTTGCCGCCCCACAGGGAGATCCACACTTCGTCACCCGCCTCGTTGTACTCGGGGTGAGTGGCGCGACGGATCGCCTTGCTTTCCGGCAGGCCGGAGTCCTTGGCCACGTCCAGGCGCTTGGGTGCCTTGCTCAGGTCGTTGAGGTCATAGACGTAGACCGATTCGGCGACTTCCCGCTCAGGGTTCATCGGCGCGTCAGCCCAGAGGTTCTTCGACTTCGGATGGGTCTTCACGAACAGGTTGCCGGCGCCCGGCATCTTCAGTTCCTGCACCACCTTCCAGTTGTGATCCTTGTACTTGGCGAACTTCGGATCATCGGAAGCGGTGGAGATCAGCGAAACCACGTCATCACCCAGGTGACCGGTGGTCCATACCGGGCCGAACTGCGGGTGGATGAAGTTGGCGCCGCGACCCGGGTGCGGGATCTTCGCGGTGTCGACCAGCGCGGCCAGCTTGCCGGTCTTGGTGTCCACCGCCGCGACCTTGTTGGAGGCGTTGGCAGCAACCATGAAGTAGCGCTTGGAGATGTCCCAGCCGCCGTCGTGGAGGAACTTGGCCGACTCGATGGTGGTGGTCTTGAGGTTCTTCAGGTCGGTGTAGTCAACCAGGATGATCTGCCCGGTTTCCTTCACGTTGACCACCCACTCCGGCTTGATGTGCGAGGCGACGATGGACGCCACGCGCGGCTCGGGGTGGTATTCGCCGTCGACCGTCTGGCCACGGGTGGAAACGACCTTGATCGGCTCCAGGGTTTCGCCGTCCATGATCGAGTACTGCGGCGGCCAGTAGGTACCACCGATCAGGTACTTGTCTTCGTAGCCCTTGAACTTGGAGGTGTCTACCGAGCGGGCGTCGGAACCGAGGCGTACGGTGGCCACGGTGGTCGGCTCTTCGTACCACATGTCGATGATGGTG
Organism: Pseudomonas fluvialis; assembly: GCF_002835605.1. Classification (NCBI taxonomy): domain Bacteria; kingdom Pseudomonadati; phylum Pseudomonadota; class Gammaproteobacteria; order Pseudomonadales; family Pseudomonadaceae; genus Pseudomonas; species Pseudomonas fluvialis. The sequence continues at coordinate 74,741 of NZ_PIYS01000023.1, forward strand.
GTCAGGCCGTCGCGGCCCACGGTGTAGACGTAGCGGCCGGAAGCCGACAGGCGCGAGATGTGTACCGCGTAGCCGGTGTCGAGGATCTTCCAGATCTTGTGCGTATCGCCGTCGACCAGGGCCAGCTTGCCGGCGTCACGCAGGGTGATGGCGAAGACGTTCTTCAGGTTGATCTTGTTCAGCTGCTTCTTCGGACGCTGGTCAACCGGAACGATGAGTTTCCAGCTGTCCTTCATGTCCTGCAGGGAGAACTCCGGCGGCACATCCGGGGTGTTCTGGATGTAGCGCGCCATCATGTTGATTTCTTCCTTGGTGAGGATGTCGTCATAGTTGACCATCCCGCCCTCGGTGCCATAGGCAATGATGTTTTCCAGGCGCTTGGTGCCCAGCTTGAGGGTGCCGCCCTCGGTCTTCTTGCCGTCGGCGTCGGTCTTGCTCCAGTGCGGCTCAAGGTTCTTGCCGGTGGCGCCTTTACGCAGCACGCCGTGGCAACCGGCGCAACGTTCGAAATAAATCTGCTTGGCGGCTTCCTTCTCGGCATCGGTCATCGCCGGCGCGGTGTTCGCCTGGGCAATGGACAGGCCGAGCAGGGAAAAGCCGGCGACAACGCCAGCCAAGATGGGTTTTCCTGCAATGCTCATGGTCTTTCTCCTGTGGAGCCGTAGGCGACTCCGGCTAAGTGACGGCTTTCTTGCTGTTTCCCGGGTAAATGCTTGGTGCGCGTTGCCATCCTATTCAGCGCCGCGTAAATGCTCGCTTGATTGCAATCAAGAGAATCTGCTATGGGCCTTGAGCGTGACGCCTTGTCGCAGCTACCGTGCAGCCGTCTTTCAGCTATTGCGAGGTGCCCCCAGTGAGCACTGCAACGCCGTTCTATCAGTCCCTGGGTAACGAAGAAGCCCTGTTCGAGCAGGCCTGGAAACATGGCATGCCGGTCCTCATCAAGGGGCCTACCGGCTGCGGCAAGACCCGTTTCGTGCAGTACATGGCGCACCGCCTGGGCCTGCCGCTGTACACCGTGGCCTGCCATGACGACCTGTCCGCCGCCGACCTGGTGGGGCGCCACCTGATCGGCGCGCAGGGCACCTGGTGGCAGGATGGTCCGCTGACCCGCGCGGTGCGCGAAGGCGGCATCTGCTACCTCGACGAAGTGGTCGAGGCGCGCCAGGACACCGCCGTGGTCCTCCACCCGCTGGCCGATAACCGCCGCGAGCTGTTCCTCGAACGCACCGGGGAAACCCTGCAGGCGCCGCCCGGTTTCATGCTGGTGGTGTCCTATAACCCCGGTTACCAGAACCTGCTCAAGGGCATGAAGCCGAGTACCCGGCAGCGCTTTGTCGCCTTGCGTTTCGACTACCCGCCGGCGGCGGAGGAAGAGCGCATCGTCGCCAACGAGGCACAGGTGGATGCCGCGCTAGCGGCGCAGGTGGTCAAGCTCGGTCAGGCACTCCGCCGTCTGGAACAGCATGATCTGGAAGAAGTGGCTTCGACCCGCCTGCTGATCTTCGCCGCGCGCATGATCAAGGCCGGCATGGCACCGCGCGAGGCCTGCCTGGCCTGCCTGGCCGAACCGCTGTCGGATGATCCGCAGACCGTGGCGGCGCTGATGGACGTGGTCGATGTCCACTTCACCTGAGGCGCTGCAGGGTTCCGATCTGCAGCGTCCCGGCCTGTTCGCCAGCCTGCCTGGCGACCTGGCGATGTGGTTCTTCATCCTCGCCGAGCTGACGGTGTTCGGTATCTGCATCGTGGCCTTTGCGGTCACCCAGGCGCTGCGCCTGGAGTTGTTCCAGGCCAGCCGGGCGCTGCTGGATACCTCCACCGGCCTGGCCCTGACCCTCAGCCTGCTGACCTCCGGGTTGTTTGCCGCGCTGGCCGTGGAACAGGTGCGTGCCGCCCGTTCGCGGCAGGCGGCGGGCTGGCTGCTGGCCGCGCTGGGCAGCGCCTGCGTGTACGTGTGGCTGAAGCTGCAGGAGTACGCGCACCTGCTGCAGGCCGGGCTGGACATGGAGCACAACACCTTCTTCACCCTGTACTGGATTCTCACCGCCTTCCACTTCCTGCATGTGCTGCTGGGCATGCTGATCCTCGCCTTCATGGCCTGGCGCTGCTGGCGCCTGGCCTATGCGCCGCAGCAGTGCAGTGGCCTGGTGTCCGGGGTGCTGTACTGGCACATGGTCGACCTGGTGTGGGTGGTGCTGTTCCCGCTGGTCTACGTACTCAACTGAGGTAACGCATGGCTTCCTGGAAATACCTGCTGCTGTGCTGGCTGGGCCTGCTGCTGCTGTCCCTGCTCACCGTCGAGCTGGGCGCGGCCGGGGCCACGCCGTTGCTGGCCGGCGGGGTGCTACTGGTGGCGCTGGGCAAGGCCTGGCTGATCATCGACGGCTTCATGGAGATGCGCCACGCCAACTGGTTCTGGCGTGGCCTGATGCTCGGCTGGCCGCTCAGCCTGGGCCTGACCATCTGGCTCAGCATCGCCCTGCGCTGAGCCGGTGCGTGGCGCGCCAGCGCCTGTAGGACGGCTAATCCGAGTAATTCGATCAAGGACTTCTTGATTCCCATCAAGCGGATTGGCGACCCCCCCTCCCTACAATGGAATCGCACAGCCACTAGGAGGACAATCATGTCCGAGACCTTCACCAAGGGTATGGCCCGGAATATCTACTTCGGGGGAAGCGTGTTCTTCTTCCTGTTATTCCTGGCCTTGACCTATCACACCGAGCAGACCTTTCCAGAACGAACCAATGAATCGGAAATGAACGAATCAGTGGTTCGCGGCAAATTGGTCTGGGAACAAAACAACTGCGTGGGCTGCCACTCGCTGCTGGGTGAAGGTGCGTACTTCGCACCCGAGCTGGGCAACGTGTTCGTCCGTCGCGGCGGCGATGCGGCCTTCGTGCCCTTCCTGCACGCGTGGATGAAGGCGCAGCCGCTGGGCGTACCCGGTCGTCGGGCGATGCCGCAGTTCAACCTGAGCGAGCAGGAAGTGGACGATCTGGCCGAGTTCCTCAAGTGGACCTCGAAGATCGATACCAACAACTGGCCGCCGAACAAGGAGGGCTGAGAGATGACCGTCATGAATCCGCATCTCAAATTCCAATCGCAGGCCGTGGCCAAGCCCTACTTCGTGTTTGCCATGATGCTGTTTGTCGGGCAGGTACTGTTCGGCCTGATCATGGGTCTGCAATACGTGATCGGTGACTTCCTGTTCCCGCTCATTCCGTTCAACGTAGCGCGCATGGTGCATACCAACCTGCTGATCGTCTGGTTGCTGTTCGGCTTCATGGGCGCGGCCTACTACCTCATTCCCGAGGAAGCCGACCGCGAACTGCATAGCCCGAAACTGGCGCTGATCCTCTTCTGGGTGTTCGCCGGCGCTGGCGTGCTGACCATCCTTGGCTATCTGCTGGTGCCCTATGCCGGCCTGGCCAAGATGACTGGCAACGAGCTGCTGCCAACCATGGGCCGGGAGTTCCTTGAACAGCCGACCATTACCAAGATCGGTATTGTCGTGGTGGCCCTGGGCTTCCTCTACAACATCGGCATGACCCTGCTGAAAGGTCGCAAGACCACCGTCAGCGTGGTGATGATGACCGGTCTGATCGGCCTGGCGGTGTTCTTCCTGTTCTCCTTCTACAACCCGGAGAACCTGGCGCGCGACAAATACTACTGGTGGTGGGTCGTACACCTGTGGGTAGAAGGCGTGTGGGAACTGATCATGGGTTCGATGCTGGCCTTCGTGCTGATCAAGGTCACCGGCGTTGACCGCGAAGTGGTCGAGAAGTGGCTGTACGTCATCATCGCCATGGCGCTGATCACCGGCATCATCGGTACCGGTCACCACTACTTCTTCATCGGTGCGCCGCCCGTGTGGCTGTGGCTGGGTTCGATCTTCTCGGCCCTGGAACCGCTGCCGTTCTTCGCCATGGTGCTGTTCGCCTTCAACATGGTTAACCGTCGCCGTCGCGAACACCCGAACAAGGTGGCTTCGCTGTGGGCCATGGGCACCACGGTCACTGCCTTCCTCGGCGCGGGCGTGTGGGGCTTCATGCACACCCTGGCTCCGGTCAACTACTACACCCACGGTTCGCAGCTGACCGCCGCACACGGCCACCTGGCCTTCTACGGCGCCTACGCGATGATCGTCATGACCATGATCAGCTACGCCATGCCGCGCCTGCGTGGCCTGGGTGAAGCACCGGGTCCGAAGGCACAGCGCGTAGAGGTCTGGGGCTTCTGGCTGATGACCATCTCGATGGTGCTGATCACCCTGTTCCTGACGGCCGCTGGCGTGGTGCAGGTATGGCTGCAGCGTATCCCGGCTGACGGGGCGGCCATGTCCTTCATGAACACGGCTGACCAGCTGGCGCTGTTCTTCTGGCTGCGTCTGGTTGCCGGGGTGTTCTTCCTGGTAGGCCTGATCTGCTACCTGATGAGCTTCCGTCAGCGTCGTGAAGGTGGTGTAGTGGCCAGCGCCTGACCCCTTGGGTAGCTAGCCACGGATTACGGCCCGGCTGGTACAGCGGGCCGTAGTCGTCTGTAACGGAGCGTTCCCTGCGGGAAACGCCACAACTGGCCGGGGGGTGCCCCGACTGTGCAGGTGAATCATGGCCTTTACCGTCGAATTGGAAGAATGGGTCGGCAGTGCCTGGCACCGCTTCATCACCCGCCGCGCCAGCCCCGATTTCCCCGAGGCCCGGGTCGAGCTGCAGAGCATGCAGCGTTCCCTGGCCTTACTGTTCAGAGCCCTCGGCGGTGCCGCCGGGGTCAGTGTCGATGCCGCCAGTGCTCGCGAACTGCTGGTGCGCCGCAACCTGGTGCAACAGGTCGCCGGCACCTGCCAGCAACTGCCGGTGGCCTGGTGCGACAGCAACAACCTGCGCCTGCCGGCCAGCCTGGCGGTGTACCCGCAGGTGGCGCTGAACCAGGAGCTGTACCGCTGGCTGGCGCTGCTCGCCGCGCAGTCCGGGCCGATGCGCCACTGGGCACGCGACAACCAGCGCTGGACCCAGCAACTGCTGGAACAATTCCCCGCGCTACGGCCGCGCTATCAGCGCCTGGTCGAAGCGCACCTGCCTCTGCGCCCGGACCCCGCGCAGCTGCCGCGCGAGGAAGCCGCGCTGGAGCGCGCCCTGCAGCAGGCGCTGCGTGAGCCGGGCAGTGTCAGCCAGTTCCCGCGCAGCGAGCGGGCGCCCTGGCCGCTGCCGATGTGGCTGTACCCGGCGGAAAACCTCGGCGCGCCGCAAAGCAGCGAGCTGAGCGAAGACAACGGCGAAGAGCAGGGCGGCCAGCCGCCGCGCCAGGACAGCAAGCTGCGCAAGCGCGGCAAGCGTATCGAGGAGCAGAGCGGCAAGGACGGTCTGCTGCTGTTCCGCCTGGAAAACCTGTTCAGCTGGTCCGAGCACGTCGAGCTGGACCGCTGCGAAGACGACAGCGAAGACCTCGATGCCAGCCGGGTTGCCGAAGACCTCGACGAACTGGCCCTGTCGCGCAAGCGCATGCGCAAGGGCGGCGGGCTGAAGCTCGACCTCGACCTGCCGGCCGCGGATTTCGACGACCTGCCGCTGGGCCCGGGCATCAAGCTGCCGGAGTGGGACTACCGCAAGCAGCAGCTCATCGATGACTTCGTCAACCTGCAACTGATGCTGCCGCGTGGCAGCGAACCCAAGGGCCTGCCTGCGCACCTCGCGCCGCTGGCCCGGCGCCTGCGCCGGCAATTCGAGAACCTGCGGCATACCCGCCAGTGGCTGCGCGGCCAGCCGCAGGGCAGCGAGCTGGACCTGCAGGCCTGGCTGGACTTCCACGTCGAGCGCCAGCACGGCCAGTGTGCCGAGCGCGGCCTGTTCATGGAGCAGCGCAACACCCGGCGCGACCTGGCCTGCCTGCTGCTGGCCGACCTGTCGATGTCCACCGATGCGCACCTCAACAACCACAGCCGGGTGATCGACGTGATCGTCGACAGCCTGCTGCTGTTTGGCGAGGCCCTGTCGGCGGTCGGTGATGACTTTGCGCTGTACGGCTTTTCCTCGCTGCGTCGCCAGCAGGTGCGTCTGCAGGAGCTGAAAAGCTTTCAGCAGCGCTACAACGACGACACCCGCGGGCGCATCCAGGCGCTCAAGCCCGGCTACTACACGCGCATGGGCGCGGCGATCCGCCAGGCCACCCGGCAACTGGAAGGCTGCCCGCAACGGCGCAAGCTGCTGCTGCTGGTCACCGACGGCAAGCCCAACGATATCGACCTCTACGAAGGCCGCTACGGTGTCGAGGACACCCGCCAGGCGGTGCTCGAGGCGCGCAGCAAGGGCCTGCTGCCGTTCTGCATCACCATCGACCGCGAGGCCGGTGCCTACCTGCCGTACATGTTCGGCGCCAATGGCTACACGCTGATCCACCAGCCCGAGCAACTGCCGACCCGCCTGCCGCAGCTGTATCGCCAGCTGACCCGCGACTGAAACGACAACGCCCCGCCAGCAGGACTGGCGGGGCGTTGTGCAAGGTGCGGAACACTCAGCTGATGGTGCGCGGGAACCACACGATGATCACCGCGCAAAACACCGTCAAGCCGATGCAGAACCACAGGAAGCGCCGCTGCTTGCGCTCGGCGGCCTGTTCGGCCAGGCGCGGCAGCGGCATCCCGCAGTTCTCGCATTCATCCGCCGTGGCGGGGTTGTCCTGCTGACAATACAAACACTTGGCCATGCTGCCCTCCTGTGTCGCTACAGTGCCAGCCGGCCAGGGCGAGCGTGCATGACGGCGATCAAGGCTTACTCGAACTGCTCCAGGCGCGCGCGGTCGAGCACGGTGATCTGCCGGCCATCGAGGTCGATGATGCCCTCGTCACTCAGGCGGCGGATGATCCGCGAAAAGGTTTCCGGCTGGATCGACAGGTGCCCGGCCACCAGCTGCTTGGTCACCGGCAGCTCGATGCGCGTCTCGCCGTCCGGCAGCTGTGCCAGCTGCGCGAGGAAGTAGCGCACCACGCGGTGGGTGGCGTTCTTCAGCGACAGGGTTTCGATCTCGTTAAGGCGCTGGTGCAGGCGGATGCACAGCTTGCCGATCAGCGCGAAAGTCAGCCGCTGGTTGGCCTGCAGCAGGCGCATGTAGGCGGCGTTGGAGAAACGGAACAGCTGGCTGGGGCCCACCGCCTGCGCCGAGGCCACGTAGTTGGGGGTGTCCATCAGCATCATCGCTTCGGCGAAGGTCTGCCGGTCGCCGATCACCTCGAAGATCTTTTCCTGGCCATCCGGGGTCAGGCGGTAGATTTTCACGCAGCCGGAAATGATGAAGTAGAAGGACTGCGCCTTCTCGCCCTGGATGAACAGCGTGTCGCCTTTCTCCAGGTTGAGCAGTTGGCTGGACTCCAGCAGTTCGTCGAGCTGTTCTTCACTGAGCGGTTCGAACAGGTGGTGGCTGCGCAAGATCTGCTGGTGTACGCGATGTGGCCCCATGCGTTGGCATCCTGAATGAAAGCGTTGGGCAAGGTCGGGCCTTGCTCTGGGAGTCGGTCGGCACCCGCTGCGGTTGGCGTGAGCCGGGAAGCGGCGCTCATGATACGCCAACCCCGACAAAGGAACAGTGTAGCGCAGGCGCGCAGACGGGCCGCGCCCTGCGGCATGTTGCCCCTACCAGCCGCCGCCACCGCCGCCGCCGCTGCCACCCCCGGAGGAGCCGCCGCCGGAGCTGCCGCTGCTCGACGAACTGCTCGCCGGCGGTGTGCTGGCGCTGCTGCTGGCCAGTGCCAGGCTGCTGCCCAGGCTGGCGGTGAGGGCCGCAGGCGAGCTGATCGGCCGCCGCGAGTCGTACCAGCGTGGCTGGTAGCCCTGCTCGCCGGGTTCGATCAGCCCGGTGGCGATGGCCTGGCTGAAACGCGCGGTCCAGCGCGCCTCCACGCCCAGGGCCATGGCATAGGGCAGGTGTTGCTCGTAGAGAGCAATGCTCATCGCCGGGGCATCGCCAGCACGGGCCAGGCTGTCGCTTTCCGCCAGGCTCAGGTACTCACGGTAGCCGGCCAGCTCATCGAGCAGTTGCTGGCCCAGCGCACTGGGCGCTTCCAGCCAGAAATAGAAGCCAATGAGCAGCGCCAGGTAGCCGGCCAGCAGCAGCCAGACCGGCAGGCTGGTGGCCGACAGCAAAAAGGCCAGGCCCAGGCAGGCAGCCAGCACGAACATCCCGCCGAAGAACAGCAGCATCAGCCGCCCGCTCCACTGGTTATCGCTGAGCCCAACGCGCACCACCAGCGCGCCCGGCAGGCCGAAACCGACGCTGAACAGCATGCCGGCGATGGCCATGCCCAGCTCGTCCCCCGGTTCGACACTGAGTACCACGCTGAGCAGCATGCCGGGCAACGCCAGCAACAGGCCATAGGCCCAGTCGCGGCGATTGCGCGCGTACCACGCCTTGGCGCGGCTTTGCAGGTGCTCCTGCAGCGCATCCTGGAGTGCCGCCAGGCGCTTTTCATAGCGCGTGCCGAGGGTCAGCGCCGCACTCTGCCGGCCCTGCGGGAACAGCTCGCGCAGCAGCGCCTGTTCGGCGGGTTGCTGCTCGGCGCTGTCGAGCTTGCCGGGTTGCAGCACAAAGCCTTCGGCGCGGGGCCGGTCCTTGAGCAACAGCAGGCCGCGAATCGCCCAGTCGGTGAAGCTCAGGCTGAGCGCCTCGGCCTCGCTCTGCCGGCCACGCCGCCACAGGTAGCCAACTTCTGCGGGCAGCAGCCCGTGCGGCCCCTGGAAGCGCGGAATCACCAGGCCGGCCTGCGGATCGCGGCCCACGCGGCGCCACTGGTGCAGGTAATAGCCCAGGCTGACCAGCAGCAGGAGCAGGCCGAGGCTGCTGCCGGGGTTGTCGAACAACAGGCGCAGGCTGCGCTGGGCCAAGTCGGGGCGCACGACCACCCCGCGCGGCCAGTCCACCGTCACGGTCAGCCCCTGCTGCACCGCGAGAGGCGCGCTGGTGCGCAGGCGCAAGCTGTTGTTGCCCTGTTGCAGCACGGCAAAGGATTCGCCCTGCTCACCCCGGCTGCCGGTATAGGCGGCCACCTGGGCGATCTGCGCGCCATCCGGCAATTGCAAGAACAGCGAGGCACGCAGGATCGGGAACTGCCAGTCGTTGCCGGTGACGTTCCAGTACAGCTCGTCACGCTCGGCATGGGCGATCAGCTGGGCATCGACCCGGTAATTCAACTGATAGGTGTAGCGCCCCGGCTTCAGCAGCTCATAGGGCGAGCCGAGGTAGAAGCGCTCGTAGGAGCCCTGGCGCTCGCGGTGCACGCTTTCCGGGCGGCCATCGCGGCTGGCGCTGAACTGCTCGATCGGAGTCTGCCGCCACAAACCGCCCGGCAGGCGGTAGCGCACCGGCAGGTCGCGGTAGATGCCGCGGCGGATCTGCTGGCCGGTGGCATACACAGTGATGCGCTCGCTGACCTGCAGCATGCCCTGTGTATCCAGGCGCAGGGTCACCGCAAAGTCCTCGATCAGCTCGCGCTCCTCGGCGTGCAGGCCGGCGGCCAGTAGACACAGGCCCAGGCAGAGCAGCAGGCGGCTCCAGTAATGGCGCATCTCAGAACTCCAGACGGGGGGACTCGCCCTGGCTGGCGTCGTCCAGGGTGAAATAGGCCGCCATCTGGAAGCCGCACAGGCGCGCCACCAGGTTGCTCGGCAAGGATTCGACCAGCACGTTGAGCGCCCGAACCGCCCCGTTGTAATAGCGGCGGGCCATCTGGATATGCTGCTCGCAGTCGCTGATCGCCTGTTGCAGCTCCAGGTAGTGACGGTCGGCCTGCAACTGCGGATAACTTTCCAGGCGCACGCAGAGCTGGCGCAGGCTCTGCCCCAGGCGGCTTTCCGCCTGGCTGCGCGCCGCACTGGCCGCACCCTGCAGGGCCTCGGCCTGTTCGCGCAGACGGGTTACTTGCAGCAGGGTGTCCTGCTCATGCTGCTGGTACTGGCGCACGCACTCGACCAGCGGCGGAATCAGGCTGGAACGGCGCTTGAGCTGCACCTCGATACCACTCCAGGCCTCGGCCACCCGCTGCCGGTTGAACACCAGGCGGTTGTAAATCCAGATGGCGGCGAGCAGCAGAAGCAGTGGCAGGGTATAGAACAGCCAGGTCATGGAGGGGCATCCTTGTCGATGCGGCATGGTAGTCGCGGCCCGCCAGCGAAGCACTAGCCAGCCGCCGGCAGACACGCGAAACAGGCACAACTCCGCATTTTTCCCGTGTGCCGGGCGGCGGGGGCGCAGCGCCAGCCCCGGCAACACAACGCAAGCGGCCAAGCCATGCTGACCCCGCCACCCGGCGACGTTACGCGCTCGCGGTATTTGGCACAGGCCAGGCATAAAACAGACGTCGCGCGAATACGTTAAGCGGCGGGATGGGGCGGGTAAGGTATTGATTTGTTTTGGTTTTGTGGTGGGTGGAGTGGCGTAGGCTGCGCAGTTAGATGGAAGTCGCTACTATCGCGTTAGTAAAGAATTCCGTCTAATCACTGTTAGAGCCAATCATGAAAACTCCGCCCCACCTTATTCCTGTGATGAACAACACGAAGTGGGATGAATTGCGCTTGGCTATGTATGAACTTGAACCAGCACCCGCGTGGCGCACAAAGTGCTGGGAAAACGGATTCGTCACCCCGTGGGATCGTGAGTGGTACTACCACTTTCGAGAAGGAGGGTACGAACTTACCGAATGGGTTGAAATTCGTACCGAATCAAATGAACAAAGGCATAGCGTGCTCTCTGTGCTCGACAGAGTCCATGTACCAACAGAAGAAATCTCAGATGGGTTTCGTGTGTATGGCTATATCCAACCAGGCCAGCAAATTGAGTATGCAAAGCTCTAACCCTACGCTCAAGTTCGCTCCCTTTGGTCGCTGGGACGCGCCTTCGGCGCGCCCCTTAGCTACACGTTATGCATTAAGGGCTGCCTGATGTTTCGCATTGATCTCACTGAAAAACAAATAGCTCTTGAAAAAATTCGAGATTTACTACGAGGTCATGAGCGCTCAGACCAGACACCTTCGAAAGCATTCCTACTAGAGCTCCACAAGTGCTTATCCAGCCTAAATGAGAACTATCCAGAAACCAAAGCTAGCCCCCTTTCAATAAAGGCCAAAAATCTTCTTAAAGATTTCAATCTAAAAAGTATTGGCGCGTTAGAAAAGAAAATTCGGCGCAAAGAAAATAGACGAAAAAGAAAAAACCGACGCCAGAAATATTACCCACCTCCGAGCCAGTCAGAGAAAAAAGTGAAGACCTGCTCGACTCACGATTACTTTATAAGGGCAGTTTTGGGGCAGGAAAAAGAAGGTAGCAGTGAAACCGCGAGCATAACAATTGTATATGGACTCTCCCCGCAAGTAGTGAGCAAAGCGTTGCTTTTGCACCTGCCGTCAGCGCGGTTGCATTCGACTATCCGGCCTGTTGTGGACTTCTTGCCCTGGCCATTCTGTAGTTCGCGTAGCGGGGCCAAGCGCTCAATCGATCACAGGTCAAAATGAGGGAGCAGACCACGTTCCGCTCTGCTGAAATCGTGGTCTGCCGCCTATCGCATACGCCTTTGGCTAGCCCTCGTCCGGCACCGCTTGGTTGGCCGGGCGGCGCTCGAAGCGTGCGCCGAGTACCAGCAGGCAGGGGGTCAGCAGCAGGGTCAGCAGGGTGGCGAAGGCCAGGCCTCCGGCTATTGCGCTGGATAGCTGGGTCCACCATTGGGTTGAGGGTGCGCCGAAGCCCAGGCTGGGGCTGAGCAGGTCGACATTCACGCCCAGTACCATCGGCACCAGGCCGAGGATGGTGGTGACCGCCGTGAGCAGGACCGGGCGCAGGCGCAGGCAGCCGGTTTCCAGCGCCGCCTGTGCGGCAGGCAGGCCCTGGCGGCGCAGCAGGTTGTAGGTGTCGATAAGGATGATGTTGTTGTTGACCACGATACCCGCCAGGGCAATCAGCCCCATGCCGACCATGACGATGCCGAACGACTGGCCGTTGACCAGCAGGCCGAGCAGCACCCCGGCGGTGGACAGCACGATGGCCGACAGCACCAGGCCGGCCTGGTAGAGGCTGTTGAACTGGGTGACGAGGATGATGGCCATGAGGAAGATCGCCACCACGAAGGCGGTCATCAGGAAGGTGGCTGCCTCGCGCTGGTCGGCATCCTCGCCGGCAAACTGCACCTGCACTGTGGCCGGCAGGCTGTCGAGGCTGGCACGCAGTGCGCGCAGGCGTTCGTCCAGGCGCGCACCTTCGGCCAGGTCGGCCTGCAGGGTGATGGTGCGGTTACCGTCGACACGGCGCAGCGTGCCGACCTTGGGCGCCGGCTGCAGGTCGACGAAGTGGCTGAGCGGCACCTGGCCGGCGCTGGTATTCAGGGTCAGGCGGCCCAACTGGTCGAGCGAGCGCCAGCTGCCGGGCAGGCGCACGCGGATATCCACCTCGTCGGTGGCGTCCTCGGGGCGGTAGGTGGCCAGCTTCAGGCCGTTGGTGAGCATTTGCACGGCGTTGCCCACGCTCAGTACGTCGGCGCCGAAGCGCGCAGCGGCTTCGCGGTCGACCTGCAGGCGCCATTCGATGCCGGGCAGTGCGCGGTCATCCTCGATATCCGTGAAGCCGCCGAGGCGGGCCATTTCCTCACGGATACGCGTGACCCACTGCTCGCCGAGCGCCGGGTCCTGCGCGCTGATCTGCAACTTCACCGGCTTGCCGTCGCTGGGGCCCTGTTCCTGCTTGCGAAATTCCAGCACTACCCCGGGTATGCCGGCGGTGCGCTGGCTCATGTCGGCGAGGATTGCCTTGGCCGGGCGGCGCTGGTGCCAGTCGACAAACTGGAACTGCAGCACGCCGACCACATCGGCGCCCAACTGGCCATCCGCCTGGGCCAGCGAGCGGGCGTACAGTGCCTTGACCTCGCGCATGCCCAGCACGCGGCTTTCCACCTGACGCAGTAGCGCATCCTTTTCCTGCACCGACAGGTCGCCGCGCGCACGCAGCCAGATCTGTGCGCTTTCCGGCTCGACATCGGGGAAGAATTCCACACCATGGTTGTACCGGCCGTAGCCGACATAGATCAGCGCAATCAGCCCGAGCATTCCCAGCAGGGTCAGGCCGGGGCGGCGCAGCAGGCTTGCCAGCACGCGCCGGTAGGCCTGCCCGGCGCGGCTGGCGTGCGGCGCCTGGGGGGCGGCCTGGCCGCCGCTCAGCGCACCGAGCACCGGCAGGAACACCAGGGCCATGGCCAGCGAGGCGAGCAGGCAGAGGATGACCGTGGCCGGCAGGTACTTCATGAACTGGCCGACCACGCCCGGCCAGAACAGCAGCGGCAGGAACACCACCAGGGTGGTGGCGGTCGAGGCGATCACCGGCCAGGCCATCCGCGATGCGGCATTCAGCCAGGCCTGGTGTGGGCTCTGGCCCTCGTGCAGGTGCCGGTCGGCCTGTTCGGAAACCACGATGGCGCCATCCACCAGCATGCCGGCGACCAGGATCAGGCTGAACAGCACGACGATATTCAGGGTGAAGCCGAGCATCCAGATCAGCAGGATGCCGGCCAGGAAGGCTCCCGGAATGGTCAGCCCGACCAGCAGCGCCGAGCGCAGGCCCATGCTCGCCACCACCAGGATCAGCACCAGGACGATGGCGGTCAGCACGTTGTTGAGCAGGTCGCTGAGCATGCTCTGCACTTCCTGCGACTGGTCCATGATGTAGCTGACCTGCAGGTCGGCCGGCAGCTGCGGGGCGGCCTCGGCGAACAGTGCCTTGACCTGTTCGATGGTGGCGATGATGTTGGCGCCGCTGCGCTTGGATACCTCCAGGACGATGGCCGGCTGGCCATTGATGCGCGCGAAGCCAGTGGGGTCCTTGAAGGTGCGGTGGATGGTCGCCACGTCGCCGAAGGTCACCACGCTGTCACCCACCACCTTGACCGGCAGGCTCAGCACGTCGTCGAGGTTTTCGATGACCCCTGGAACCTTCATGCTCAGTCGCCCGGCGCCGTTATCCAGGCTGCCGGCGGCAACCAGCCGGTTGTTGCGGCTGACCAGGGTGAACAGCGTGTTGTAGTCGATGCCGTAGCTGTCCAATACCTGCGGGTCGACGACGATCTCCAGCAGGTCTTCGCGGTCGCCGCCGATCTCCACCGAGAGCACCTCGGGGATGCCCTCGATGCGCTCCTTCAGGCGCCGGGCGATGTACACCAGCTCGGTTTCCGCGATGGGCCCGGAGAGGCCCACCGAGAGCACCGGGAACAACGCCACGTTGACCTCGTTGACCGTCGGTTCGTCGGCTTCCTCGGGCAGCTTGCTGCGCGCCGTATCGACCTTCTCGCGGACATCGGCGAGGGCCTGCTTGGCGTCGAAGCCGGCATCGAACTCCAGGGTCACCGAGGCATGTCCCTCGCTGGCCATGGCGCGCATTTCCTTGACCCCCTCCAGGCTGCGCAGCTCCTGCTCCAGCGGCCGTACCAGCAGGCGCTCGGCATCTTCCGGGCTGATGCCTTCCAGGCTCACCGAGACATAGATGATGGGAATCGCCACGTCCGGGTTGGATTCCTTGGGCATGGCGATATAGGCGGCCAGGCCGCCGAGCATGAGAAACGCCAGCAGCAACAGGCTGGTGCGGCTACGGTCTAGGGCGGCGGCGATCAGGCCATGCATCTCAGTGGGCCTCGCGTGGTTGGCTGTCGACCTGCTGGCCCGGCTCGACAAAGCCCTGGCCGAGGGTGATCAGCGCCAGGCGCTGCGGCAGCCCGCTTACCCAGGCCCCCTGGCTGTCGACACTGAGCAGTTCGACCGGGCTGAACACCACGCGCTGCTGCTCATCCACCCACTTCACTCCCTGGCGGCCGGCGGCATCCAGGCTAAGCAGCGCCGGCGACAGGCGATGTGCTGGCACCTCGCCGGTGCGGATATGCAGGGTGGCGCTGGCTCCGGCCAGGCGCAGGCCCTGCGGATTGGCCACTTTCACCTCGATACGGAAGCTGCGCGAACCGGGGTCGGCGGCGGCGGCAATGAAGTGCAGCTCGCCGCTCAGCTCGCGGCCATCCAGCAGCACCACGCGCACTGTCTGGCCGAGCTGCAACTGGCCGACCTGCTGCTGGGCAATCTGCGCGCTGACCTTCAGCTGGTCGATATCCACCAGGGTCAGCAGGGCCTGCCCCGGCTGCACGAAATCGCCCAGTTCGACCATGCGCTGGTCATAGATGCCGGCAAAGGGCGCGCGCACGGCGGTGTACTGCATTTGCAGGCGCGCACTGTCCAGCTCGGCGCGGGCCTTGGCCAGCTCGCTCTGCAGACGCAGCAGTTCGTTGGCGGAGATCAGGCTGCGCTGGCGCAATTGCTCGGCGGCGCGCACATCGCTGGCGCGCTGGCGTACCTCGGCCTCGCTGCGCGCCAGTTGCGCAGGACGTTCATCGGGCGACAGGCTGAGCAGCAACTGGCCTTCGGCCACGCGCTGGCCCTTGTCCTGGTCCAGGCGTTGCACGCGGGCGCTGACCTGGGCGCGCAGCTCGACCCGCCGCCAGGCTTCGATCTGCCCCTGCACCACCTGCTCGCGCTGCATCGGCTGGGCTTCCAGCCACTCCACCGCAACCCGCGCCAGCCCGGCGGGCGGCGCGCTGGACGGGCTGTCCGGCGCCGCGTCGTCACGCGCGACCAGGCGTTCGCCACTGAACAGCCAGGCCAGCAACAGCAGGGCAATCAGCAGCGCGATGATCCAGGGACGTTGACGCAACAAGGCGAACATGGCGATTACTCGTGAGGGATGGGCGCGCGGTGCTGCGCAGCCGCCTGGCCATGCAGGCCGGCGATGATGAAGTCGGTGACTCGGGCGAAATACGCCTCCAGCTCGATCGGCTCGGCCCAGTGGGCAAAGCCCCCGGAGGCAATTCGCGCGATCACCCCGTTGAAGCAGGCCTCGATGCCCCACAGCAGCGTCTGGACAGCCTCGGGGGTCAGCGCCAGCTCGGCAAAGCTGTCTTGCAGCAGCTCGCTGAACAGCGCCAGGTACTGCCCTTCCAGGGTGATGAACTGCGCCCGGCAATCCTCCTCCAGGCGCGCCTGAAAGGCCGGTCGGTCGCACAACTGGCACAACTGCGCCTGCAGGGGGTCGGCGAGCAACTGGGCAAAGGCGCGCTGGATCACCTGGCGCATGGCCTGCCCGGCCGGGGCCTGGCGCGCTACCTCGCGCAGCTCCTGCAGGTGCTGCTGCGAGCGGTCCAGCACCAGCCGCGCATACAGTGCCTCCTTGCTGGGAAAGTGCTTGTACACCGTACCCTTGCCGATCCCCGCCTGCTGGGCCAGCTCGGCAATGGTCACGCGGTCCCAGGGCTGTGCCTGGAACAACTGGCGCGCGGCGGCCAGCAAGAGCCCTTCACGTTGTTGAAAGAGGTGTTCCTGATAACGCATGAGGCAGGCCTGAGTGATCGTGACTGCCGGTCATGCTATGACTGTTGGTCATAATCCGACAAGCGCCAGTTGTAACAGGGCGCTAAAGAGGCGCGTGGCCGGGGGCTGGGCAAATCCGCGATACTGCGTGGCCCCATCCTCCGGTAACGCCTGCGCACCCCAGCAGAGCGCGGCCACCTTTTATGCAAAGGACTGCAGCATGAAAAAACTCCTCGTACTGATATTGCTGGCCGCAGCGGGCTGGCACTTCTACCCCGGGCATAGTGCTAGCCCGGTGATTACCAATATCGCGGCAGACGGCTCAACCCTGGGCAGCCCGGTGGTTATTCAGCCAGCCCTGTCCTGGCTGTCAGTGGACAGGCTGTTTGCCTGGCTAACCCCGGAAAGCTCGCCCGCCAGCACCACCCCATCCCGCCTGGCGCCCCAGCAGGCCAGCGCCAGCCGTTATCGTTGCGATGGGCGCACGCACTGCTCACAAATGACCTCGTGCGAAGAAGCCCGCTTTTTCCTGCACAACTGCCCTGCAACAAAAATGGATGGCAACCGCGACGGCGTACCCTGCGAACAGCAATGGTGCCGCTGAAGCAAACAGCGGTTCGTGCCAGCAATCAAATCGTATAGAAAGGTTGCGCGCGAATAGTGGGAAGTGGTTCGAGTGAAGGGTAACGCTTTGATTTATTATGATTTTATTGAAGTAGGCGGCGTTGGTTGTGGGGTTATGAAGAATTCCATTTGGCTGCGCTTATATAAAGTCTGAAATAACTCTGGTTCATAAGGAAATATCGATATGAAAGTTGTCTGGATGGTTCTCATGGCTTCACTCTTGCTGGGTTGTGCCAAGCAGGACGCCAATGTCGATCTGGTCAAGCAGTTTTGGCAGGCCATGGCGGCCGGTGATTCGGAAGCCCTGAAGCCGCTGCTGAGTGACCCGCGGCAGGCTGAATTCCTGGCCAATATCAGTCTGGCCATTGAAAGCTATGAAGTCCTCGATGCCACCCAGGATGGGGTCAACGTTAAATTTGTCCGGCACTGTTACCCTGAGGTAATTGTGCCGACCATCGTTGTCCAGAAAGATGGCGTGCCCAAGGTTAATTTCATGGCAACGCTGCAAGCCCAGATGAAGCAGATGGCGGGAGTAGAACCCACCCAGCAGTATTGTTATGAGTTTAAAGATCAGCCCATGCAGGGCGTGATCAACGGCCAGCCTTGGCAGGCCCGGCATGTGCATCGCCAAGTGGTGGATTTCGGCAATAGAACGGAAGAGAAAATCGCTATCTATGCCGACGCGTGCCCGCAAGATAACTGCTTCATGGTGGCTACACCGAGCATCCTGATAAGCAAGCTGGATTTTTCCGGGGCGGGCGGGAATCTTGATAACAAGAAAAACGTCACGCTTTATACGCCGCCAGGCAACAATGTCATGGTTACTCAGGGTAGTTACCGACTGTCCAAGTCTGCCGAGGGTAAAACCAGGCTGGAAATCAGTTTTAACCATGATGCTGAAAACGCAATGAATGGTTATATCGAGTACGAATAGGGCTAAAAAGAGACATAGAGGGCAGGTCACGTTTTCGCTCTGCTTAAATCGTGGCCTGTTCCCTGTTGCGCAGATCAGATAGCGAAGTACCTAACAACTAATTAAATTTGCTCACTGGGACGGCTTTAAGCGCGTCCCTTGGCCAAATATTAAGGACGGCCAATGCATACTCCGGTCATACAGGAAGAAACCAGCGGGTGCGGCATTGCTGCGGTTGCCAATATTCTTGGCAAGACCTATGCGGAGATGCAGGCTATCGCTAACGGCATGGGCATTTATGCGTCGGATGAAGCCTTGTGGTCCGATACCCAGTATGTTCGCCGGCTGTTGGCACAGGCCGGGGTGCAAACTTCGACGAGCGAAATTCCTTTTGTAGCCTGGGAGACCTTGCCGGATTTGGCGTTGTTGTCCATCAAGCATCATCAGGAACAGGGTATTCATTTCTGGCACTGGGTTGTGTTCAGGCGTATGGATAACAAGCCGTGTGTGCTGGACTCGGCGAGCTACCTGCCTGCCAATATTCGTTATGACTTTGACGCCATGCAGCCCAAGTGGTTTATCGAAGTGCTGCGTGCATAACGCCGCGCATCAGCAGCTACAGCACAGCGCACATTGCACGATAGGCAAGGACAACAGGGGCAGGCCTCGCGTGTCCGGTGTTTGGCGATCGGATTAAAAACGCTGCGCTCACGGCAGCGTGTTTGTGGCGCCCCCGCTACATAGAACAGGCAGGCCCGCAAAGACGGCGGGGACGCGAGCCGCTTGGCTGGCGTCCCCGCAGAGCGTGGCTTGGCGCTGCTTATTCCACGGTCACCGACTTGGCCAGGTTGCGCGGCTGGTCGACGTCGGTGCCCTTGAGCACGGCGACGTGGTAGGACAGCAGCTGTAGCGGCAGGGTGTAGAGGATAGGCGCGAGCAGCGCGTGGCTGTGCGGCATGTTGATGACGCGGGTGCCTTCGCCGTTTTCCAGCTGGGCGTCGCGGTCGGCGAAGACGATCAGCTGGCCGCCGCGCGCGCGTACTTCCTGCAGGTTGGACTTGAGCTTTTCCAGCAGCTCGTTGTTGGGCGCCACGGTGACTACCGGCATGTCGCTGTCGACCAGCGCCAGCGGGCCATGCTTGAGCTCGCCGGCCGGGTAGGCTTCGGCGTGGATGTAGGAGATTTCCTTGAGCTTGAGCGCACCTTCCATGGCCACCGGGTACTGCTCGCCACGCCCGAGGAACAGGCTGTGGTGCTTCTCGGCGAAGGCTTCGGCGACTTTCTCGATCTGCCCGTCCATGTCCAGCGCCTGCTTGAGCAGGCCCGGCAGGCCGCGCAGGGCCTGCACCGCATCGGCTTCGACGGCGGCCGGCAGGCTGCCTCGGGCGCGGCCGATGGCCAGGGTGAGCAGCAGCAGGCCGACCAGCTGGGTGGTGAAGGCCTTGGTCGAGGCGACGCCGATTTCCGGGCCGGCGCGGGTCAGCAGGGTCAGGTCGGATTCGCGTACCAGCGAGCTGGTGCCGACGTTGCAGATGGCGAGGCTGGCCAGGTAGCCGGCATCTTTGGCATTGCGCAGGGCGGCCAGGGTGTCGGCGGTTTCCCCGGACTGCGAGATGGTCACGAACAGCGCGTCGGGCTGGACGGCCACCTGGCGGTAGCGGAACTCGCTGGCCACTTCCACCTGGCAGGGCACGCCGGTCAGCGCCTCCAGCCAGTAACGGGCGACCAGACCGGCGTGGTAGCTGGTGCCGCAGGCGACGATCTGCACGTTGCGCACGCGGCCGAACAGCTCGCCGGCCTGCGGGCCGAAGGCCTGGGTCAGCACGTGGTCGGCGGCCAGGCGGTCTTCCAGGGTGCGCTGTACCACCTTGGGCTGCTCGTGGATTTCCTTGAGCATGTAGTGACGGTATTCGCCCTTGTCGGCGGCTTCCGCCTGCTCGTGGTACTGCACCATGTCGCGCTGCACGGCCTGACCCTGGGCGTCCCAGATCTGCAGGCTGTCGCGGCGGATTTCCGCGATGTCGCCTTCTTCCAGGTAGATGAAGCGGTCGGTGACCTGGCGCAGGGCCAGCGGGTCGGAGGCGAGGAAGTTTTCCCCCAGGCCCAGGCCAATCACCAGCGGGCTGCCGCTGCGCGCGGCGAGCAGGCGGTCTGGCTGAGCGGCGCTGATCACCGCCAGGCCGTAGGCACCATGCAGTTGGCGGACTGCGGCCTTGAGCGCATCGGCCAGATCGGCGTGGCTTTTCAGCAGGTGGTGCAGCAGGTGGACGATGGTTTCCGTGTCGGTCTGCGAGCTGAACACATAGCCCAGCGCCTGCAGTTCGCCGCGCAGGCTTTCGTGGTTCTCGATGATGCCGTTGTGCACCACGGCCAGGTCAGTGCTGGAGAAGTGCGGGTGGGCGTTGGCTTCGCTCGGCGCGCCGTGGGTGGCCCAACGGGTGTGCGCGATGCCCAGGCGGCCGACCAGCGGCTCGGCCTGCAGGGCCTGTTCCAGCTCGACGACCTTGCCGGTGCGCCGGCAGCGCTGCAGCTGCCCGGCGTCGGTGTATACCGCTACCCCGGCGCTGTCGTAGCCACGGTATTCGAGGCGCTTGAGGCCTTCGACCAGAATCGCGCTAACCTGCCGCTCGGCAATGGCGCCAACGATGCCACACATAGGCAATGCTCCTTGTCAGTGAGGAAGGGGCGCCAGCAGTACACGAATACCGCGCGCCTCCAGTTCGCGACGCGCCGCACCGGGCAGGCGCTCGTCGCTGATCAGGGTATGAATGCTGCCCCAGGGCAGCTCCAGGTTGGGCATCTTGCGCCCGAGTTTGTCGCTTTCCGCCAGGACGATCACTTCGCGGGCCACTTCGGCCATGACCCGCGACAGCCCGAGCAGTTCATTGAAGGTGGTGGTGCCGCGGGCCAGGTCGAGGCCGGCGGCGCCGATGAACAGCTGGTCGAAGTCGTAGGAGCGCAGCACCTGTTCGGCAACCTGGCCCTGGAACGACTCGGAATGCGGGTCCCAGGTACCGCCGGTCATCAGCAGCACCGGCTCGTGCTCCAGCTCGCGCAGTGCATTGGCCACGTTCAGCGAGTTGGTCATCACCACCAGGCCGGGCTGATGACCAAGCTGGGGGATCATCGCCGCGGTGGTGCTGCCGCTGTCGATGATGATGCGTGCGTGCTCGCGGATCAGCCCCACAGCCAGGCGGGCGATGGCCTGCTTGCCAGCGGATACCGGCTGCGCCGGCTCGCCGATCAGTTCCTGGGGCATGGTCACCGCGCCACCGTAGCGACGCAGCAGCAGGCCGTTTTTCTCCAGTTCGGCGAGGTCCTTGCGAATGGTCACTTCCGAGGTGGCGAAGGCCCGCGCCAGGGCGTCCACGCTGACTTCACCCTGCTCGTTGAGCAGGGCCAGAATGGCGTGGCGACGTTGCGGCGTGTTGCGTTTCGACATGCGAAAGTTTCGGTTCGTAAGAAAAAGTGCGCGAATCAAAACATGCGCACCGGGGAGCCGGCAAGTCTCATTCGTCGTCTGCACAGACGCCTGCGGGGCGGGCTGCTAAGGTGGCGGGCATGCAAAGGCTGGAGGAACTCAATGATGCAGGCGGGCTGGCTGTGGACGATGGCGGGGCTGTTGCTGGGCGTGTTGCTGCTGCTTGGCCTCTGGGGCTGGCGGGAGTTGCAGCGCATTCGCCAGCTGGAAGCCAAGGTGGAGCGGCAGGCGGCGTTGCTGGCACAGATCGACCAGGTGCTGGACAACCCGACGCTGGATGCCGCCGAGCAGCGCCGCCAGAGCGAGGCGCTGATGGCCCATGTGCTGGCCCTGCGTGAGGGTCGCTGAGCGCGGCGTTCAGCGCGTTGCGTGGGCCAGTTGCGCGTGGCGCGGGCAGTCCAGGGTGTGGTCCATGACCATCCCGGCGGCCTGCATGAAGGCGTAGCAGATAGTCGGGCCGACGAAGCTGAAGCCGGCCTTGCGCAGTGCCTTGCTCATCGCCTCGGCAGCCGGGGTGACGCTGGGCACTTCGGCGAGGCTGGCGTAGTGGTTGATCTGCGGTGTGCCGGCGACGAACGACCAGAGCATCGCCACCGGGTCATCCAGGCGCAGCCAGGCCTGGGCATTCTGCCGGGCGGCGCGCAGCTTGAGGCGGTTGCGGATGATCCCCGGGTCCTGCAGGCGTTCCTCGATCTCCGCGTCGCTCATCCGTGCCAGCCGCTCGGCTGAGAAATGCCACAGCACCTCGCGGTAGCGCGCGCGTTTCTTCAGTACGGTGATCCATGACAGGCCGGCCTGGAAGCCCTCCAGCAACAGCAACTCGAACAGCCGCTGCGGGTCGCGCAGGGGTACGCCCCACTCTTCGTCGTGGTAGGCGATATACAGGGGGTCTTGGCTACACCAGGAGCAGCGGGGCATCGGCCTGTCCATGCGTTGCGGGCGGGGTTGATCGGGTATACTCGCCGGTTTTACGCCCAAGCATCCAAACCGGTGATATTCGTGAGCCAGACTACGCCCGACGTGAGCACCTTCCAAGGCCTGATCCTCGCCCTGCAGAGTTACTGGGCCGAGCAGGGCTGCGTGATCCTGCAACCCTACGACATGGAAATGGGCGCGGGTACGTTCCACACCGCCACCTTCCTGCGCGCCATCGGCCCGGAGACCTGGAACGCTGCCTACGTGCAGCCCTCGCGCCGCCCGGCCGACGGCCGCTACGGCGAGAACCCCAACCGTCTGCAGCACTACTACCAGTTCCAGGTGGTACTCAAGCCGAACCCGGACAACATCCAGGACCTGTACCTGGAGTCGCTGCGCCGCATCGGCGTCGACACCAGCGTGCACGACATCCGCTTCGTCGAGGACAACTGGGAATCGCCGACCCTGGGCGCCTGGGGCCTGGGCTGGGAAGTCTGGCTGAACGGCATGGAAGTCACCCAGTTCACCTACTTCCAGCAGGTCGGCGGCGTCGAGTGCTACCCGGTCACTGGCGAGATCACCTATGGCCTGGAGCGCCTGGCCATGTACCTGCAGGGCGTCGACTCGGTGTATGACCTGGTCTACTCCGACGGCCCGTTCGGCAAGGTCACCTACGGCGACGTGTTCCACCAGAACGAGGTGGAGCAGTCC
This sequence comes from Pseudomonas fluvialis, assembly GCF_002835605.1. Taxonomy (NCBI): domain Bacteria; kingdom Pseudomonadati; phylum Pseudomonadota; class Gammaproteobacteria; order Pseudomonadales; family Pseudomonadaceae; genus Pseudomonas; species Pseudomonas fluvialis. The sequence continues at coordinate 97,752 of NZ_PIYS01000023.1, forward strand.
ACCTTCAACTTCGAACACGCCAACGTCGACAAGCTGTTCGAGCTGTTCGATTTCTACGAGTCGGAAGCCAACCGCCTGATGGAGCTGCAGCTGCCGCTGCCGGCCTACGAAATGGTCATCAAGGCCAGCCACAGCTTCAACCTGCTGGATGCCCGCCGTGCCATCTCGGTGACCGCGCGTCAGCAGTACATCCTGCGTGTGCGTACCCTGGCGCGGAACATCGCGCAGAGCTACCTGCTGGCCCGCGCCAAGCTCGGCTTCCCGATGGCCACCCCCGAACTGCGTGATGAAGTGCTGGCCAAGCTGAAGGAGGCCGAATAATGAGCGCCCAAGATTTTCTGGTTGAACTGGGCACCGAAGAGCTGCCCCCGAAAGCCCTGAAGAGCCTCGGCGAGGCTTTCCTGGCCGGCGTCGAGAAAGGCCTCAAGAGTGCCGGTCTGGACTACCTGCAGGCCCGCTACTACGCCGCGCCGCGCCGTCTGGCCGTGCTTGTCGAGCGCCTGCAGGCGCAGCAGCCGGATCGCACGCTGAACCTCGATGGCCCGCCCGTACAGGCGGCCTTCGACAAGGACGGCAACCCCACCCAGGCCGCGCTGGGCTTTGCCAAGAAGTGCGGTGTCGACCTGGCCGAGATCGACCGCTCGGGCGCCAAGCTCAAGTTCAGCCAGTGCATTGCCGGGCAAGCGGCGGTCAGCCTGCTGCCGGGGATTGTCGAGGCCTCGCTGGCCGACCTGCCGATTCCCAAGCGCATGCGCTGGGCGGCGCGCAAGGAAGAGTTCGTGCGCCCGACCCAGTGGCTGGTGATGCTGTTCGGTGATGCCGTAGTGGATTGCCAGATTCTCGCCCAGCAGGCCGGGCGCACGTCGCGCGGGCACCGTTTCCATGCCAACCACGAAGTGCGTATCAGCAGCCCGGCCAGCTATGCCGAGGACCTGCGCAGCGCCTATGTGCTGGCTGACTTCGCCGAACGCCGCGCGCAGATCGCCGCGCGCGTCGAGCAGCTGGCCCAGGCCGAGAACGGCAGCGCCATCGTGCCGCCGGCGCTGCTCGATGAAGTGACCGCGCTGGTCGAATGGCCGGTGCCGCTGGTCTGTTCCTTCGAGGAACGTTTCCTTGAGGTGCCGCAGGAAGCGCTGATCACCACCATGCAGGACAACCAGAAGTACTTCTGCCTGCTGGATGGCAACGGCAAGCTGCTGCCGCGCTTCATCACCGTGGCCAACATCGAGTCGAAAGACCCGGCACAGATCGTTTCCGGCAACGAGAAGGTGGTGCGTCCGCGCCTCACCGACGCCGAGTTCTTCTTCAAGCAGGACAAGCGCCAGCCGCTGGAAAAACGCAACGAGCGCCTGGCCAACGTGGTGTTCCAGGCCCAGCTGGGCAGCGTGTTCGACAAGGCCAAGCGGGTGTCCGCGCTGGCCGGCTTTATCGCTCGGCAGATCGGCGCTGACCCGGCGCGCGCCGAGCGTGCCGGCCTGCTCTCCAAGTGCGACCTGGCCAGCGAGATGGTCGGCGAGTTCCCGGAAATGCAGGGCATTGCCGGCTACTACTACGCGCTGCACGACGGCGAGCCGGAGGACGTGGCCAAGGCGCTCAACGAGCAGTACATGCCGCGTGGCGCCGGCGCCGAGCTGCCGCAGACCCTGACCGGCGCGGCCGTGGCGGTGGCCGACAAGCTCGACACCCTGGTCGGCATCTTCGGCATTGGCATGCTGCCCACCGGCTCCAAGGACCCCTACGCGCTGCGCCGCGCCGCGCTGGGCGTGCTGCGCATCCTCATCGAGAAGCAGCTGGACCTCGACCTGGTGCAGGCAGTGGCCTTTGCCATCGAACAGTACGGCGAGCGCGTCAAGGCCGCCGGCCTGGCCGCACAGGTGCTCGACTTCATCTTCGACCGCCTGCGTGCGCGCTACGAGGACGAAGGCGTAGACGTTGCCGTCTACCAGGCGGTGCGTGCGGTCAACCCGGCGTCGCCGCTGGACTTCGACCAGCGCGTGCAGGCCGTGCAGGCTTTCCGTCAGCTGCCGGAAGCCGCTGCCCTGGCGGCCGCCAACAAGCGCGTGTCGAACATCCTGGCCAAGGCCGAAGGCCAGCTGCCGGCCTCGGCGTCGGCGCATTTCTTCGACAATCCCAGCGAGTTCACCCTCAATGCGGCCATTCACCATGCCCGCGATGCGGTGCAGCCGCTGGCCGTGCAGCGCCAGTACCACCTGGCCCTGAGCCAGCTGGCCAGCCTGCGTGAGCCGGTGGATGGCTTCTTCGAAGCGGTGCTGGTGAACGCCGAGGATGCCAACGTACGCGCCAACCGTTATGCCCTGCTGGCCGAGCTGCGTGGCCTGTTCCTCGGCGTGGCGGATATTTCACTGCTGGGCTGACCCCGGCAGCGGCACGCGCCAGGCGGGCGGCGGCAGGTTGTGCGCCGTGGCCTGGCGTGTATCGCTGGGAGCTTGTGGTTATGAAGCTGCTGATTCTCGACCGCGACGGGGTCATCAATGAAGACTCCGACGCCTATATCAAGTCGCTCGACGAGTGGATTCCCATCCCCGGTGCGATCGACGCCATCGCGCGCCTGAGCAAGGCCGGCTGGACCGTGGCGGTGGCCACCAACCAGTCGGGGCTGGCCCGCGGCTACTACGATGCAGCGACCCTGGAGTCGATGCACGCCCGCCTGCGCCAGCTGGTGGCGGAGCAGGGCGGCGAGGTCGGGCTGATCGTGCATTGCCCGCATGGCCCCGATGACGGCTGCGGTTGCCGCAAGCCGCTGCCCGGCATGCTCGAGCAGATCGCTGCGCACTATGGCTGCGCGCTGCCCGGGGTGTGGTTTGTCGGCGACAGTATCGGTGACCTGCAGGCGGCGAGCGCCGTCCATTGCCAGCCTGTGTTGGTGAAAACCGGCAAAGGCCTGCGCACCCTGGGCAAGTCCTTGCCAGCCGGGACGCTGGTGTTCGAAGATCTGGCGGCGATCGCTGACCAGTTGCTCTTATAAAGGATCATGGGAATGTCGACAGTGCAGGCCGCAAGAACCGTTGTCTTCTACCTGCTGCTGGCGACCAGTGCCTGCATCTGGGGCACCCTCAGCGTACTGATCGGCCCCTTCCTGCCGTTTGCTCAGCGCGCCCGCTTCATCACCCAGGCCTGGTGCCGGCTGGCGGTGTGGCTGTGCAAATGGGTGGCGGGTATCGACTACCGCGAGCAGGGTGCCGAGCATATTCCCCAGCAACCCTGCGTGATCCTCGCCAAGCACCAGAGCACCTGGGAAACCTTCTTTCTCTCCGCCCGCGTGGCCCCGCTGACCCAGGTACTCAAGCGCGAGCTGCTCTATGTGCCGTTCTTCGGCTGGGCGATGGCCATGGTCAAGCCGATTGCCATCGACCGCAGCAATCCCAAGGCGGCACTCAAGCAACTGGCCCGGCGCGGTGACGAGTGCCTGCGCGCCGGTGCCTGGGTGCTGATCTTCCCGGAAGGCACGCGGGTGCCGGTGGGGCAGATGGGCAAGTTCTCGCGCGGTGGCGCGGCGCTGGCCGCGCATGCCGGCCTGCCGGTGCTGCCGGTGGCGCATAACGCCGGACGTTTCTGGCCCAAGCAGGGCTGGAGCAAGACCCCCGGCTGCATCGATGTGATCTACGGGCCGCCCCTGTATGCCAAGGGTGAGGACTCGCGCTCGATTGCCGAGCTGAACCAGCGCGCCGAGGCGTGGATTGCCGAGCAGATGGCGCGCATCGATCCGCCAGCCAGCCAACCGGCCACGCTCGGCGAGCAGTCACTGGCCCGCTGAGGCCAGTTCCTTCTGTAACCACTGTGCCAGGCGCAGCGCGCGTGGGTCGGCCTGGCGTGCCGGCAGCCACAGGCTGAGCTGGGCGCGGGTGGTGACAAACCCCCAGGGCGCGGCGAGGCGCCCGGCGGCCAGGTCGTCGGCGACCAGGGTTTGCGGGGCGATGGCCACGCCCAGTCCGGCGGCGGCGGCTTCCAGCAGGTAATAGAGGTGCTCGAAAGCCTGGCCCCGTTGCAGCTGCCCGGCGTCCAGGCCCTGCGCCTGCGCCCATTGTGGCCAGGCCTGCGGACGCGAGGTGGTGTGCAGCAGCGGCTCACCGAGCAGCACCGTCGGTGCGGCAGCGGCCAGGCGGGCAAAGCCGGCATAGCGCGGGCTGAGTACCGGGCCGATGCGTTCTTCGGCCAGTGCCAGCACCTGCATGTCGGCCGGCCAGGGCGCTTCGGCAAAGCACAGCGTGGCATCCACGCCGGGGCGTCGCGGGTCCAGTTCACCCTCGCTGGCCGAGAGTTGCAGGCGCAGCTCCGGCAGGTCACGTTGCAGGCGGTCGAGGCGCGGGATGAACCAGCGCGCCAGCAGGCTGCCGGGGCAGCCGAGGACGAAGGGCGCATCGGCCTGCTGTTGCTGCAATTCGCCCCAACAGTCGCGCAGGCGGGTGAAGGCCTCGCTGCTGGCGTCGCGCAGGCGGCGTCCTGCATCGGTGAGTTTTATGCCACGCCCCTCCTTGCCCAGCAGGGCGATCCCCAACTGGCTTTCGAGGGCACTCAGGTGCCGGCTGACTGCCCCGTGGGTCACGTTCAGCTCCTCAGCCGCCTTGCTGACGCTGAGCAGGCGGGCGGTGGCTTCAAAGGCGCGCAGGGCATTCAGCGGAGGCAGGTCGCGGCTCATGGTATCTGTGAGATTTCCTGACGGGTTGTGGCAATCTAATCGCTTTTCCAGTGGCTCGCCAGGGGTAGAATGGCCGGCATGTACTTCTCTTTGCGAGAAGCTGGCTGTGGTGTGTGGCGGGGATTTGCCGTGGCGCACCGACCTTTACCCCAGGCCCGCCGCCCTGTGTCGGCGGGTAAGCGCAGGAGCACTGCCATGAGTTCATTACGCACCGGCCCGGATAACAAGGGCCTGTTCGGTCGCTTCGGTGGCCAGTTCGTCGCCGAAACCCTGATGCCGCTGATCAACGAGCTGGCCGCCGAGTACGAGAAGGCCAAGGTCGATCCGGCCTTTCTCGAAGAGCTGGCCTACTTCCACCGCGACTACATCGGCCGCGCCAGCCCGCTGTACTACGCCGAGCGCCTGAGCGAGCACTTCGGCGGGGCGAAGATCTACCTCAAGCGCGAAGACCTCAACCACACCGGCGCGCACAAGATCAACAACTGCATCGGCCAGATCCTCCTGGCCAAGCGCATGGGCAAAAAACGCATCATCGCCGAGACCGGCGCCGGCATGCACGGCGTGGCCACCGCCACCGTGGCGGCGCGCTTCGGCATGCAGTGCGTGGTGTACATGGGCACCACCGACATCGACCGCCAGCAGGCCAACGTGTTCCGCATGAAGCTGCTCGGCGCCGAGGTGATCCCGGTCACCGCCGGCACCGGCACGCTCAAGGATGCGATGAACGAAGCGCTGCGCGACTGGGTGACCAACGTCCACAACACCTTCTACCTGATCGGCACCGCCGCCGGCCCGCACCCGTACCCGGCCATGGTCCGCGATTTCCAGTCGGTGATCGGCAACGAAGTGCGCGAGCAGATCCTCGAGAAGGAAGGCCGCCTGCCCGACTCGCTGGTCGCCTGCATCGGTGGTGGCTCCAACGCCATCGGCCTGTTCCATCCGTTCCTCGATGACCAAGGCGTGCAGATCGTCGGCGTCGAAGCGGCCGGGCATGGCGTGGACACCGGCAAGCATGCCGCGAGCATGGCCGGCGGCATGCCGGGCGTGCTGCACGGCAACCGCACCTACCTGCTGCAGGACGCCGACGGCCAGATCACCGACGCGCACTCGATTTCCGCCGGCCTCGACTACCCCGGCGTCGGCCCCGAGCACGCCTGGTTGCACCAGATCAAACGCGTCGAATACGTGCCGATCAGCGACGACGAAGCCCTCGAAGCCTTCCACCAGTGCTGCCGCCTGGAAGGCATCATCCCGGCGCTGGAGTCCGCCCATGCCCTGGCCGAAGCCTTCAAGCGCGCGGCCAAGCTGCCCAAGGAGCACCTGATGGTGGTCAACCTGTCTGGCCGTGGCGACAAGGACATGCAGACCGTGATGCACCACATGAGCGAACAGGAGAAGCACGTATGAGCCGCCTGCAGAGCCGCTTTGCCGAGCTGAAACAGCAGAACCGCGCCGCCCTGGTGACCTTCGTCACCGGCGGCGACCCGGATTACGCCAGCTCGCTGGCCATCCTCAAGGGCCTGCCGGCCGCCGGCGCCGATGTGATCGAACTGGGTATGCCGTTCACCGACCCGATGGCCGACGGCCCGGCGATCCAGCTGGCCAACATCCGTGCGCTGGGCAATGGCCAGAACCTGCTCAAGACCCTGCAGATGGTCCGCGAATTCCGCCAGGACGACAGCCAGACGCCGCTGGTGCTGATGGGCTACTACAACCCGATCTTCGCCTATGGCGTGGAACGCTTCGTCGCCGACGCCCAGGCCGCCGGGGTGGATGGTTTGATCATCGTCGACCTGCCGCCGGAGCATAACGACGAGCTGTGCGAGCCGGCGCAGGCCGCTGGCATCGACTTCATCCGCCTGACCACGCCGACCACCGACGATGCCCGCCTGCCGGTGGTGCTCAACGGCAGCTCCGGCTTCGTCTACTACGTCTCGGTGGCCGGCGTGACCGGTGCCGGCGCGGCGAGCATGGAGCAGGTCGAGGAGGCCGTCACCCGGCTGCGCCGGCATACCGATTTGCCGCTGTGCATCGGCTTCGGCATCCGCACCCCGGCGCACGCCGCCGAGGTGGCGCGGCGCGCCGAGGGCGTGGTGGTGGGCTCGGCGCTGGTCGACCAGATCGCCACGGCGGCCACCCCGCAGCAGGCCATCGACGGGGTGCTGCGGCTGTGCCGGCAACTCGCCGAGGGTGTACGTGCTGCGCGTCGCTGACTCAGAACTTTTCCGGGCGCAGCACCTGCACCTCGGCGAGGTAGCAGACCATGGCGTAGTTGGCGTAGTAGCGCGCCTGCAGGTGACTGGCGATGCGTTCGGCGAGTTCGCGTGAGCCGATCACCTCCAGGCGGATATTGCCTTCGGTATCCCAGCCGGCGCTGCGCACGCCGCGCGAGCCGCGGCCGCGCGCATCGGACAGCGTCCAGCCCGGGGCGCCGAGGTTTTCCAGGTCGGCCAGCAGTTTCTTTTCCAGCGCTGCCTCACAAATCACAGTAAGCAGCGTGCGGGTATGGGCGGTCATCTCACAATCCCCAGGCGATCAGTTGTTCGGCCAGCCAGCAGTAGAGCGGGATACCGATCAGGATGTTGAAGGGGAAGGTGATCCCCAGTGAGGCGGTCAAGGATAGCGACGGATTGGCCTCCGGCAAGGCCAGGCGCATGGCCGCCGGCACGGCGATGTACGACGCCGAGGCGGCCAGGGTGGCGAGCATCGCCGTACCGCCCAGGCTGAGGCCCATGGCCCGGGCCAGCAGGGCGCCGAGCAGGGCGCCGAGCAGCGGCATGAGCAGGGCGAAGGCGGCCAGGCGCAGGCCGAAACGACGCAGGGTGCCGAGCTGGCCGGAGGCGATCAGGCCCATTTCCAGCAGGAAGAACGCCAGCACCGGCTTGAACATGCTGGTGTACAGCGGCTCCAGCGGCTTGATGGCTTCCTTGCCGGCCACCGCGCCGATCAGCAGGCCGCCGAGCAGCAGCATGATGCTCTTGCCGAGGAAGATTTCCCGGCCCAGCTCCTTCCACTGGGTATCCCGCGAGACGCCCTTGGCCAGCAGGATGCCGACGAGGATCGCCGGAATCTCCAGGATGGCCACGAACAGCGGCATGTAGCTTTCGAAGAAGATTTCCCGCGCCGCCAGGTAGGCCACCACCACGGCGAAGGTCCCGGCGCTCACCGAGCCATAGTGGGCTGCCACCGCCGCCGCGTTGATGCGGTCGAAGCGCAGCCCGCGCAGCAGGGCGAAGGCTAGCAGCGGCAGGACGATGCCCAGGCCGAGGACCAGTGCCGACTGGCCGAGCAGCGCCAGGCTGGCCTGCTCGGCCAGCTCCACGCCGCCGTGCAGGCCGATGGCCAGCAGCAGCACGATGGACAGGGTGTCATATAGCGCCGGTGGCAGTTTCAGCTCGCTTTTCAGCAGCCCGGCCGCCAGGCCGAAGACAAAGAACAGTACGACGGGATCAAGACCCATGACGCGCTCCGCAGGTAACAGGCGGGTGGTAGTTTACGGGGCAATCTCCAGCAATAGCTCGCCCGGATTGACCCGGTCGCCCTTGGCGACATGCACGGCCTGCACGATACCGTCGATCGGCGCCTGGATCTCGCTTTCCATCTTCATCGCCTCGCTGATCAGCAGTGCCTGGCCGGCCTTGACCGGGTCACCGACCTTGACCAGCACCTCGACGATATTGCCCGGCATGCTGGTGCTGACATCCCCGGCGGCGCTGGCCTGCTGGCGCTTGCTGCCGCCGGCGCTGACGAACTGGTTGAGCGGCTCGAACACCACTTCTTCCGGCATGCCGTCGATGGACAGGTAGAAGTGGCGCTTGCCGTCGGTTTTCACGCCGACCCCGGTGATATCGATGCGGTAGCTTTCGCCGTGCACGTCAACGACGAACTCGGTGGGCACGCCGTCACCTCCGGGCGTTGCCGGAGCGCCGGCCTGCGGCAGCGGCAGCAGGGCTTCCGGCTTGAGGGTACCGGCGGCGCGTTCCTCAAGGAACTTGCGGCCGATGTCGGGGAACATGGCGTAGGTCAGCACATCCTCCTCGCTGCGCGCCAGGCTGCCGATTTCCTCGCGCAGGCGGGCCAGCTCCGGCTTGAGCAGGTCGGCCGGGCGCACCTCGATGACGTCCTCGTGACCGATGGCCTGGGCGCGCAGCTGTTCGTTGACCGGGCCGGGCGCCTGGCCATAGCGGCCCTGCAGGTAGAGTTTCACCTCGTTGGTGATGGTCTTGTAGCGCTCGCCGGCCAGCACGTTAAACACCGCCTGGGTGCCGACGATCTGCGAGGTGGGCGTGACCAGCGGCGGGAAGCCAAGGTCTTCGCGGACCCGCGGGATTTCCGCGAAGACCTCGTCGATGCGTCCCAGGGCACCCTGTTCCTTCAGTTGGTTGGCCAGGTTGGACATCATCCCGCCCGGTACCTGGTTGACCTGCACGCGGGTATCCACGCCGGTGAAGGGGCTTTCGAACTGGTGGTACTTGAGGCGGATCTGCTGGAAGTACTGGCTGATCTCCTGCAGCAGGGCCAGGTCCAGCCCGGTATCCCAGGGCGTGTCGCGCAGCGCGGCGACCATCGACTCGGTGGCCGGGTGGCTGGTGCCCCAGGCCATGGCACCGATGGCGGTATCGATGTGGTCGGCACCGGCCTCGATGGCCTTGAGTTGCACCATCGCGCCCATGCCGGCGGTGTCGTGGCTGTGGATGAACACCGGCAGGCTGACCCGCTCCTTGAGCGCACGCACCAGCTCGAAGGTGGCGTAGGGGGTGAGCAGGCCGGCCATGTCCTTGATGGCTAGCGAATCCACGCCCAGCGCCGCCATGGCTTCGGCCTGGCGGACAAAGGCTGCGGTGTCGTGCACCGGGCTGGTGGTGTAGGCGAGGGTGCCCTGTGCATGTTTACCGGCGGCCTTCACCGCCTCGATAGCGGTGCGCAGGTTACGCACATCGTTCATCGCATCGAAAATGCGGAACACCTCGATGCCGTTGACCGCCGCCTTGGCGACGAAAGCGCGCACCACGTCATCGCTGTAGTGGCGATAGCCGAGCAGGTTCTGCCCGCGCAGGAGCATCTGCAGGCGGGTATTGGGCAGTGCCGCCTTGAGCTGGCGCAGGCGCTCCCAGGGGTCTTCCTTGAGAAAGCGTACGCAGGCATCGAAGGTGGCGCCGCCCCACACCTCCAGCGACCAGTAGCCGACCTGATCGAGCTTGGCGCAGATCGGCAGCATGTCCTCCAGACGCAGGCGCGTGGCGATCAGCGACTGGTGGGCATCGCGCAGGATGGTATCGGTGACGGTGATCTTTTTGATGCTCATGTGTTTTTCTCCTCGCTGAAGGCTAGAGGCTGAAAGCTGGACGGAGAACGAGTCCATCGTTCAGCCTCTAGTCTCAGGCGGCTTTTTCTTAAAGGCCGGCGTGGGCGGCGATGGCGGTGGCGATGGCGATGGCCAGGTGCGACGGGTTGCGCTTGATCGAGTAATCCAGCAGCTCCGGGTGGCTGTCGACGAAGCTGGTGTTGAACTGGCCGCTGCGGAACTCCGGGTTGCGCAGGATTTCCTGGTAGTAGGGTGCGGTGGTCTTCACGCCCTGCACGCGCATGTCGTCGAGGGCGCGCAGGCCGCGATCCAGGGCTTCTTCCCAGGTCAGCGCCCAGACGATCAGCTTCAGGCACATCGAGTCGTAGTGCGGCGGAATGCTGTAGCCGGTGTAGATCGCCGTGTCGGTGCGTACGCCGGGGCCGCCGGGGGCGTAGTAGCGGGTGATCTTGCCGAAGCTGGGCAGGAAGTTGTTCTTCGGGTCTTCGGCATTGATGCGGAACTGCAGGGCATAGCCACGGTGGATGATGTCGCTCTGCTGTACCGACAGCGGCAGGCCGCTGGCGATGCGGATCTGCTCGCGGACGATGTCCAGCCCGGTGATTTCCTCGGTGATGGTGTGTTCCACCTGCACCCGGGTATTCATCTCCATGAAGTACACCTCGCCGTCGGCGAGCAGGAACTCCACGGTACCGGCATTCTCGTAGCCCACCGCCTGCGCGGCACGTACCGCCAGGTCGCCGATGTAGGCACGTTGCTCGGGGGTGAGCTGCGGGCTGGGGGCGATCTCGATGAGCTTCTGGTTGCGCCGCTGGATCGAACAGTCGCGCTCGAACAGGTGCACGGTGTTGCCGAAGCGATCGGCGAGCACCTGCGCCTCGATGTGCTTGGGATTGACGATGCACTTCTCGAGGAACACCTCGGCGCTGCCGAAGGCCTTGGTGGCCTCGGAGATCACCCGCGGATAGGCCGCTTCCAGCTCGCTGCGCGAGTTGCAGCGGCGGATGCCACGGCCGCCGCCGCCACTGGTGGCCTTGAGCATCACCGGGTAGCCGATGCGCTCGGCCTCGCGCAGCGCCTCGCGGAGGTCGGCGACGTTGCCTTCGGTGCCTGGGGTGACCGGCACGCCGGCCTTGATCATGCTGCGTCGCGCCTCGGTCTTGTCGCCCATGCGACGGATCACCTCGGCGCTGGGGCCGATGAACTTGATCCCGCGTTCGGCACAGATTTCCGCCAGTTCGGCGTTTTCCGAGAGAAAACCATAGCCGGGATGCAGCGCATCACAGCCGGTTTCCACGGCCAGGTTGACCAGCTTGCGCGGGTTCAGGTAGCCGGCCAGCGGGTCGTCACCCAGGCAGTGGGCTTCGTCGGCGCGCTTGACGTGCAGGGCATGGCGGTCGGCTTCGGCATAGACGGCAACCGAGCGGATACCCATCTCGGCACAGGCACGCACGATGCGCACGGCAATCTCGCCACGGTTGGCAATGAGGATTTTCTTCAGCAAGGGGCAGGCTCCTTTGGCTGCGGGGCCGCTCAGGCGGTTGTCCGACAGGCTAGTCGCCGGCCTTGATAAATAAAAATCACAATTTATTAGGCGGTGTATAAGTTAAAACTTATATTTTCTGGAAAACGCGCCGGAGAAGCCCATGCGCAAAGCCCTTAGTCGCCTGACCCTGCGCCAGTTGCAGGTGTTTCGCGCGGTATGCGAAAGCCGCTCCTACAGCCGTGCGGCCGAGGAAATGGCGCTGAGCCAACCGGCGGTCAGCCTGCAGATGCGCCAGCTGGAAGAGCTCCTCGGTCAGCCGCTGTTCGACTACCAGGGCCGCCAGCTGCACCTGACCGCCGCCGCGGAAGCCCTGCAGGCGGCCAGCCGCGACCTGTTTGCCCGCCTTGAGGTGCTCGACATGCAGCTCTCCGACCTGGCCGGCAGCCTGCAGGGCCAGCTCAACCTGGCGCTGGAATCGAGCGCCAAGTACATGCTGCCGCACCTGTTCGCGGCCTTTCGCCAGGCGTATCCGGAAGTCGGCTTGCAACTGGCCGTGGTCAACCATGCGCAGGCGGTGCGCCGCCTGGGGCAGAGCCGCGATGACCTGTTGATCATGACCCAGGTGCCGACGGACATGGCCCTGGATTTCTACCCCTTCCTGAGCAACCCGATCATTGCCGTGGCTGCCGCCGGGCATCCGCTCTGCGCGGCGTCGAGCTTGTCGCTGGCCGATCTCAGCGGTTATCCGCTGCTGGTCCGTGAGGTGGGTTCCGGCACCCGCCGGGCGTGCGAGGAATATTGCCAGCAGAAGCGCGTGCGTTTTGCCCAGCAACTGGAAATCGGCTCCAGCGAGGCGCAATGCGAAGGCGTACTGGCCGGCCTGGGCCTGGCCCTGCTGCCGCGGCATGCCGTGCAGCGCGAGCTGGCCAGTGGGCTGCTGTGCCAGTTGCCGGTGCAGGAGTTGCCCTTGCAACGCAGCTGGTGCCTGGTCAGCCAGCGTGGCCGGCAGTTGTCGCCGGTGGCCCGCGCCTTTGCCGATTTCATCCAGCAGCGCCGCGATGTGCTGGCGGCGCTGGAGCAACGCTTCAACGCCTAGCAGGCTGTTGAAAAACTACCTACGTTGCCATTGCTGCGTTAAAAACAGGCTCAAAATGCTCATTTACAGCTCGTAAACTCCGCTTTTTCGCCTGTTTTTGCCTTGCACTGGCTGCCTCGCCCACGTTTTTCAACGGCCTGCTAGCGGCGGATCGTGATCCGCTGCGGGCCACTAGGGCAGCAGGACCAGCGAGCCGCTGCTCTGTCCGCTCTGCAGCAGGCGATGCGCCTGTGCCGCATCGCGCAGGGCCAGGCGCTGGCTGCCCTGCAGGTGTAGCTGGCCGCTGGCCACCAGGCCGAACAGTTCGTCGGCCATCTGTTGCAGCGCGGTCGGGCTGTTGGCGTAGTGGAACAGGCTGGGGCGGGTGACGTACAGCGAGCCTTTCTGCGCCAGCAGGCCCAGGTTGACGCCCTCCACCGGGCCCGAGGCGTTACCGAAGCTGACCAGCAGGCCGCGCGGCTGCAGGCAGTCCAGCGAGGTGCTCCAGCTGGCCTGGCCCACCGAGTCGTAGACCACCGGGCACTTCTGGCCGTTGGTCAGCTCCAGCACGCGCTCGCGGACATCCTCGCAGCTGCGGTCGATCACCGCCCAGGCACCGTGCTGCAGGGCCAGCGCCGCCTTGGCCGGCGAGCTGACCACGCCGATCAGCCGGGCACCCAGGGCACGCGCCCACTGGCAGGCAAGCAGGCCGACGCCGCCGGCGGCGGCATGCCACAGCAGGTACTGGCCGGCCTGCACCGGGTAAGTCTGGCGCAGCAGGTACTGCACGGTGAGCCCCTTGAGCAGGCCGGCGGCGGCCTGCTCGCAGCTGATCTGTTCCGGCAGGCGCAGCAGGCAGCCCGGCGGCACATCCTGGTACTCGGCATAGGCACCCAGCGGCGCCGTGGCATAGGCCACCCGTTCACCCACCTGCCAGCCCTGCACGGCGCTGCCGACCGCCTCGATCACCCCGGCGCCCTCGCTGCCCAGGCCGCTGGGCAGGCTGGCTACCGGGTACAGGCCGCTGCGGTAGTAGCAGTCGATGAAATTCACGCCGATCGCCTGCAGGCGCACGCGCACGGCATCGGCGGCCAGCGGCGTGTCGGGCTGCTCCTGCCATTGCAGGACTTCGGCAGGGCCGTGCTGGGAAAACTGGATACGCCAGGACATGAGCGGACTCCTCGACAGGGCTACACAGGGCCGTCATGCAAACGCCTGGCGCGGCTGGCGTCAAGCCGGTGCTGCCCAGTGCTATGCTGCGCGCCTGAATTGGCCCGGAGTACCCCGCGTGAGCGAGATCATCGACAACGTCAAAACCTACCTGCTGGACCTGCAGACGCGCATCTGCACGGCGCTGGAGGCCGAAGATGGCCAGGCGTGTTTCATCGAGGACGCCTGGCAGCGCCCCGGCGGTGGCGGTGGACGGACGCGGGTGCTGGAAAATGGCGCGCTGATCGAGAAGGGCGGGGTCAACTTCTCGCATGTCTTTGGTGACAGCCTGCCGCCCTCGGCCAGCGCCCATCGCCCGGAGCTGGCCGGGCGGGGCTTCCAGGCGCTCGGCGTATCGCTGGTGATGCACCCGGAGAATCCCTATGTGCCGACCTCGCATGCCAACGTGCGCTTCTTCAGCGCCGAGAAGCCCGGCGAGGAGCCAGTCTGGTGGTTCGGTGGCGGTTTCGACCTGACCCCCTACTACGCCTTCGAGGAAGACTGCGTGCACTGGCACAGCGTGGCGCGTGCCGCCTGCGCGCCGTTCGGTGCCGAGGTGTATCCGAAGTTCAAGGCGTGGTGCGACCGCTATTTCCACCTCAAGCACCGGGGCGAGCCGCGCGGCATCGGCGGGTTGTTCTTCGATGACCTCAACCAGTGGGACTTCGCGACCTGCTTCGCCTTCATGCGTGCCATCGGCGATGCCTACCTGGAGGCCTACCTGCCGATCGTGCAGCGCCGCAAGCTGACCCCCTACGGTGAGCGCGAGCGCGAATTCCAGGCGTTCCGCCGCGGGCGCTATGTGGAGTTCAACCTGGTATTCGACCGTGGCACGCTATTTGGCCTGCAGTCCGGCGGGCGAACCGAGTCGATCCTCATGTCGCTACCGCCGCGCGTGCGCTGGGGCTACGACTGGAAGGCCGCGCCGGGTAGCGAGGAAGCGCGCCTGACCGAATACTTCCTGCAGGATCGCGACTGGCTGGCCAATCCGTCCTGAACGCTGCGGTGTTCGGCCAGGCGGCGTTGAACGCGGGCTCGGCGGGCGGCTGTACCCCCCGTAAGCGCCGCTGCCTCGCGCGCTTTCGCCGTGCCTGAACTTCATTCGCGAGGCGTTCAGCACACATTTGATGCAGAGGTTTTTGATGGACCGTTATTGCGTGTTCGGCAACCCGATTAGCCACAGCAAATCGCCGCTGATTCATCGTCTGTTCGCCGCGCAGACCGGCCAGCAGCTCAGCTATGAGGCGCTGCTCGCGCCGCTGGATGACTTTGCCGGCAGCCTGCGGGCCTTCTTCCGCGAGGGCGCGGGGGCGAATGTCACCGTGCCGTTCAAGGAACAGGCGTTTGCCCTGGCCGACCAGCTCAGTGCGCGGGCCCAGCGCGCCGGTGCGGTGAACACCCTGATGAAGCTGGCCGATGGCCGCCTGCTCGGCGACAACACCGACGGTGCCGGCCTGGTGCGTGACCTGCGCGAGAATGCCGGGCTGCGCCTGGCCGGCCAGCGCATCCTGCTGCTTGGTGCCGGCGGGGCGGTGCGCGGCGTGCTGGCGCCGCTGCTCGCCGAGCAGCCGGCCGAGCTGGTGCTGGCCAATCGCACCCTGGCCCGCGCCGAGCAGCTGGCCGTGGACTTCGCCGACCTCGGTGCGCTGCGCGCCAGCAGTTTTGCCGCGCTCAGTGAGCCGTTCGATCTGATCATCAACGGCACGTCGGCGAGCCTTGCCGGCGAGCTGCCGGCGCTCCCCGACGGGCTGATCGTCGCCGGACACAGCCAGTGCTACGACATGATGTATGGCGCCGCGCCGACCGCCTTCAACCAGTGGGCGGCCGCCCAGGGCGCGGCGCGTACCCTGGATGGCCTGGGCATGCTCGTCGAGCAGGCCGCCGAGGCCTTTGCCCTGTGGCGTGGCGTGCGCCCGCAGACGGCAGCGGTGCAGGCCGAGTTGCGCGCCTTGCTGCGGTAACGACGGGCCGGGCTGATCTGCGTCTATACCTGTGAGCATCGCTCACGCGAAACTGTATGGCCGAGGCACACGACAAGGATTACCCCATGACCGACAAGCAGACCCCGCCCGCCCCCTCTGTTCGTGAAGCCAGCCCGCGTCGTCCGCGGCGGGTGAGTGCCGGGGACACGTCGCCTTCGTTGAGTGCTGCCGGCCTGGAACGCTACAGTGTCGACCAGGCTGTCGCGGCCGCCCAGCTGAGCAAGGACGCTGCCGTGCAGGACATCCTCGGGCAGATCGCTCCCGGCGATATCGACAGCCTGCTGCAAACCCTGGGGGCGCTGATGCAGGGACTGTCTGCCGATGATGCGGTGGCCCTGCGCCATGCCCTGCTCAGTCACGACAACGCCGCGCCCTTCACCCTGCAACCGCTGCATCCGGACGATGAGCTGGCCAGCGACTGGCGCAAGGGCGGCTACCCCTACAAGAACCTCATGTCGCGGCGCAATTACGAGCGCGAGAAGTACCACCTGCAGGTCGAGCTGCTCAAGCTGCAGGCCTGGGTCAAGGAAACCGGGCAGAAGGTGGTGATTCTCTTCGAGGGCCGCGATGCCGCCGGCAAGGGGGGGTCGATCAAGCGCTTCATGGAGCACCTCAACCCGCGTGGTGCACGCATCGTCGCCCTGGAGAAACCCAGCGAAATCGAGCGCGGCCAGTGGTATTTCCAGCGCTATGTGCAGCACTTGCCCACGGCGGGGGAAATCGTCATGTTCGACCGCAGCTGGTACAACCGCGCCGGGGTCGAGCGGGTCATGGGCTTCTGTTCGGACGAGGAATACCTGGAGTTCATGCGCCAGGCACCGGAGTTTGAGCGCATGTTGGTGCGCAACAACGTTCACCTCATCAAGTTCTGGTTCTCGGTCAGCCGCGAGGAGCAGCGCCGGCGTTTCAAGGAGCGCGAGAAACACCCGCTCAAGCAGTGGAAGCTCAGCCCCATCGACCTGGCCTCGCTGGACAAGTGGGATGACTACACCAAGGCCAAGGAAGCCATGTTCTTCTATACCGACACCGCCGATGCGCCGTGGACGGTGATCAAGTCCAACTGCAAGAAGCGCGCGCGCCTCAACGCCATGCGCTACGTGCTGCACAAGCTGCCGTACAAGGGCAAGGACCTGCAGGCCATCGGCGCCCTCGACCCGCTGGTTGTTGGCCGCGCCAACGTGGTTTACGAACGTGGCGAGCACACTGCCGACCAGCCGTTGTTGTAAACGTGCGTCGATTGCCCGGGGCGCGCCCGCTATACTGGCGCGCCCTTTTTTCTTGCAGTCGAGTTGTCTGTGACGATCCGTAGAACTTTGCTGGGCCTGCTTCTGGCAGGCGCCTGTACGCTGGCCTGGGCCGGCAAACCGCAACAGGAACTGGCTTCCGGCAGCGCCCTGCTGGTCGACCTGCAGAGCAACCAGGTGTTGTATGCCAGCAACCCGCAGATGGTCGTGCCGATTGCCTCGGTGACCAAGCTGATGACTGCGTTGGTGGTGCTGGAGGCGGCGCAACCGCTGGATGAGCGGCTCAGCGTACGCATCGACCAGGTGGCGGAAATGCGCGGGGTCTATTCGCGGGTGCGCCTGGGTAGCCAGTTGAGCCGCCGCGATCTGCTGCTGATTACCCTGATGTCCTCGGAGAATCGCGCCGCCGCCACCCTGGCGCATTACTACCCGGGCGGCGTGGCGGGCTTTGTCGCCGCGATGAATGCCAAGGCCCAGGCGCTGGGCATGACGCAGACGCGCTTTGCCGAGCCGACCGGGCTGTCCGAGGACAACCTGTCGAACGCCGAGGACCTGGTCCGGCTGATCCGCGCCACTCAGCGCTATCCGCTGATCGGCCAGTTCAGCAGCACCCGCGAGCAGACCGTGGCCTTCACTAAGCCGAACTACACCCTGGGCTTTCGCAACACCAATCACCTGGTGCACAAGCCGAACTGGAGCATCCAACTGACCAAAACCGGCTTCACCAACGCCGCCGGGCGTTGCCTGGTGATGCAGACCGAGATTGCCGGCAAGCCGGTGGCCTTCGTGGTGCTGGATGCCTTCGGCAAACTGACCCACATGGCCGATGCCAATCGTCTCAAGCGCTGGATCGAGACGGGCCAGGTGACCCCGGTGGCACCTGCGGCGCTGGCCTACAAGCAGCAGCGCCTGGCTGAGCGGGCGGCGCCCTGAGCGGGCTGTGATGGCTGTCGCGCCACGCCGTGCACAGGCTTGTGCACGGCCGGCGGGGCTAGTCCAATACGCTGCAGAGCGTCCTGCCGGATACCCCGTACGTGGCTCATCTCCAGGCTGCGTGCGCTTCACTTACCTTGTTGCGGAGTCATCATGCGTTACCTGCCAACTGCCCTTCTTGTTGCCAGCCTGGGCCTGGCCTGCACCGCCCAGGCGCAAACCCTGGTGGCCACCAGCAATATCCTGGTGCGTGCGCTGGACCGCAGCCTGGACTTCAGCTCGGACACCACCACCTCGCTGCGCGACATGAAAGTCGTCCTGGCGGCACGTGAAGAAGCGGCCAGCTTCGTGGCCAGCGCCGGCGAACTACGCGGCGTGCAGCTGGAGGCGGCGCTGCGCAGCCTGCGTGAGCAGTTGCCGGAGGCCCGCGAGGCCAGCGATATGCAACTGGCCGAGGCGATTCTCGCCCTGTAGATCGTTGTGCGGCGCGCGCTTCAGCGCGTCGCCTCGAACATCACATAGACCTTGCGGCAACGCTCCAGCACTTCCCAAGTGCCGACGAAACCGGCGGGAATGACGAAGCGGTCACCGGCCCGCAGGGTCTTGCTCTGCCCCTGTTCGTCGCGCAGTACTGAGACGCCTTCGAGGATCTCGCAGTATTCGTGCTCGCTGTAGTTGACCCGCCATAACCCCGGCTCGCCCTGCCAGGTGCCGGCATGGAATTGCTGGCAGGGGCTGCTGTAATGGTTGCAGACCTGCTGCTGCGGGTCGCCGGCGAGGATTTTTTCCGCGGCCGGACGATAGTGTTCGCTAGGGCTGCTGGCGGTGGCGAAGTCGACGATCTGCGCAATATTCATGGTGGCTCCAGGCGGGTTGGGATACGTGGCCTGGACGCAGTCTATGTTTGATAAAACGCACAAAACAAGCGGCCGATACCGCGATATGTCTATTCTTTGCTGTGCCTGTCAAAAATATTGAAACCTTACCGGCCCTGGTTTAGGGTGGCATCTTGTCGCGGCCGCCGGCCGTCGCCGGCTTGCATAATAAGAGGACCATGCCATGACCATCCTGACCCGTGCCGATTGGGAAGCGCGTGCCCAGCAGTTGCAGATCGAAGGCCGCGCGCTGATCGACGGCCAGCTGTGCGACGCCCTGAGTGGCGAGCGTTTCGCCTGCATCAGCCCGGTGGATGGCCGGGTATTGGGCGAGGTGGCCAGCTGTGCACAGGCCGATGCCGATCGCGCGGTGGCCCTGGCGCGGGCGCGCTTCGAGTCGGGCGTGTGGTCGCGCATGAAGCCGGTCGAGCGCAAGAAGATCATGATTCGCTTCGCCGACCTGCTCGACGCCCACGCCGAGGAACTGGCCCTGCTGGAAACCCTCGACATGGGCAAGCCGATCGCCTTCTCCCTGAGCGTCGACGTGGCCGGTGCCTCGCGTGCCATCCGCTGGAGCGGCGAAGCGATCGACAAGATTTATGACGAGGTGGCCGCCACCCCGTATGACGAACTGGGCCTGGTGACCCGCGAGCCGGTCGGCGTGGTCGCGGCCATCGTGCCGTGGAACTTCCCGATGATCATGACCGCTTGGAAGCTCGGCCCGGCCCTGGCCACCGGCAACTCGGTGATCGTCAAACCGTCGGAGAAATCCCCGCTGACCGCCATCCGCATGGCCCAGCTGGCACTGCAGGCCGGCATTCCGGCGGGTGTGCTCAACGTCCTGCCCGGCTATGGGCATACCGTGGGCAAGGCGCTGGCGCTGCACATGGACGTCGACACGCTGGTGTTCACCGGTTCGACCAAGATCGCCAAGCAGCTGATGATCTACGCCGGCGAATCGAACATGAAGCGCGTCTGGCTGGAAGCCGGCGGCAAGAGCGCCAACATCGTCTTCGAGGACGCGCCGAGCCTGCAGGACGCCGCCGAGGCCGCCGCCATGGCCATCTGCTTCAACCAGGGCGAGATGTGCACCGCCGGTTCGCGCCTGCTGGTGCAGCGCTCGATCAAGGATCAGTTCATGCCCATGCTGGTCGAGGCCCTCAAGGGCTGGAAGGTCGGCCATGCACTGGACCCGCAGACCCAGGTCGGCGCGCTGGTTGACCAGGGCCACCTGAATACCGTGTTGTCCTACATCGAAGCCGGCCATGCCGAGCAGGCCAAGCTGCTCTGCGGCGGCAAGCGCACCCTCGAAGAGACCGGCGGCGTGTATGTCGAGCCGACCATCTTCGATGAGGCGCACAACCAGATGCGTATCGCCCAGGAAGAGATCTTCGGCCCGGTACTGACGGTGATCCCGTTCGACACCACCGAGCAAGCCATCGCCATTGCCAACGACAGCATCTATGGTCTGGCGGCAGCGATCTGGACCAGCAACCTGTCCAAGGCGCACCTGTGTGCCAAGGCGCTGCGCGTCGGCAGCATGTGGGTCAACCAGTACGACGGCGGCGACATGACCGCGCCGTTCGGTGGCTACAAGCAGTCGGGCAACGGCCGTGACAAGTCGCTGCATGCCTTCGACAAGTACACGGAAATCAAGGCGACCTGGATCAAGCTGTAGTGAACCTGGAAAGCAAGTGGCTGGATGACTTCGTAGCCCTGGCCGCCGCCGGCAGTTTCTCCAAGGCGGCGGAAAAGCGCTTCGTCACCCAGCCAGCCTTCAGTCGGCGTATCCGCAGCCTGGAGGCGGCCGTAGGGCTGACTCTGGTAGACCGCACACGTACGCCGGTGGAGCTGACCGAGGCGGGCAAGCTGTTTCTACTCACGGCGCGCAATGTCAGCGAACAGCTTGCGGAGAGCCTGCGCCAGTTGCACAACCTGGAGGGCCAGCAGGGCGAGGTGCTGCAGATCGCCGCGGCGCATTCGCTGACCCTGGGGTTTTTCCCCGAATGGATTGCCCGGCTGCGCCGGGATGGCCTGCCGCTGCAGGCGCGTCTGGTGGCCAGTAACGTCGGCGAGGCGGTGCATGCGTTGCGTGAAGGGGCCTGCGACCTGATTCTTGCCTACTACGACCCGGAGGCCGCGTTGCAGCTGCCGCCGGATATCTTCCCCTCTCTGCACCTGGGCAGCACCCACATGCTGCCGGTCTGTGCCCCCGATGCGCAGGGCCAGCCGCTGTTCAGCCTGGAGGGCGGGCAAACCGTGCCCTTGCTGGCCTACAGCGCTGGCGCACTGCTCGGACGCTCGGTGCACGCCTTGTTACGCCAGCGTGGTCTGCGTAGTAGCACGGTGTATGAAACGGCGATGGCCGACAGTCTGAAGAGTATGGCCCTGCAGGGCCTGGGGGTGGCCTGGGTACCGCAGCTCTCGGTGCGTGGTGAGCTGGCCCGTGGCGAGCTGCTGGTGTGCGGCGGCGAACAGTGGCAGGTGCCACTGGAGATTCGCCTGTACCGCTGCGCCCTGTTGCGCAAGGCCAGCGTACGCCTGTTGTGGCGCAAGCTGGAAAGCGGTGTGGGCGCGACGGCAGAGCGCTAACGTGCCGTCGCGTGCCGTGGCCCCACCCGGTCGGGTGAGGCCACCGCTACACCTTAGAAGAAGTAGTTCAACTGAGCGCCCAGGCCATGCGCGCTGTTCTTGTAGACGGCGCTGTAGCTGCCCTTGCGCGGATTTTCCAAGTGGATGTCGGTATCTTCTTCACGCAGGTAGGAGTAGGCCAGGTCCAGGCTCATCTGCTCGCTGAGCGTCCAGCCGAGGCCGAAGCTGATGGCTACCCGGTCGCCACTGGGAATACGCGGCGAGCGTTCGTGGTTGTTGGTCGGGCTCTGGTCGAAGGCAATACCACTACGTAGGGTCAGGTCCTTGCTCAGTGCATAGCTGACACCGGTGGCGTAGGACCAGCTGTTGTTCCAGTGCTGCTTTTCTTCCACGGTCTGCAGTGAGTCGGCCTTGATGGTTTGCAGGCGGCTCCAGCGGGTCCAGGCAGCACCGGCATACACTGTCCAGCGATCATTAAGCTGGTGGGTGATCGAACTGTCGATCATTTCCGGCGTACGCAGGTCGAGCGTGGTGTCGAAGCGACCGTTGGCCCGCCCGAAGTTCGCCGCCCATGCTGGCAGGCCGGAGTACGTGGTCTTGCCTTCCAGGCGATAGTCGACCATCGAGTGATAGGTCACGCCCAGGCGGGTGCGCTCGCTCAGCTCCAGCAGCAGGCCGGCATTGAAGCCCACGGCAGTGTCGTCACCCTCGATGACGATGCGCCCGTTATCGACCAGTGCGGCGGTTTCCAGGCGGCCTTCGACCCGGTTGAAGGTCGGCCCGAAACCCAGCGACAGGTAGTCATTGACCCGGTAGCTGAGGGTCGGCTGCAGGGTCACCACGTTGACCTCGCTGTAGTCGCCGAAGAAGCGGCCCTGGAAGCCTTTTTCGTACTCGGTGATCATGCCGTAGGGCACATAGAAGCCCAGGCCGAAGGTCCATTGCTCGTTCAGCGGATTGACGTAGAAACCCATGGGCACGCCGGTGAAGGGCACCATGTCGCCATCATTGCTGCCGGTCAGTGGCTGATTGGTCAGTGGTGTGCTGCCGGAAGTGTCGTCAATGCGGGTCTTGGCCAGGATCACTGCCGCGCCCACGCTGGCTTGCTCGCCCTTGAGCAGGGCCATGCCGGCCGGGTTGCCATACACCGTGGTGGCGTCGTTGGCCGAGGAGGAACGACCGGCAAAGGACGTGCCCATGGCGCTGACACTCTGTTCGTTAAGGGCAAAACCGGCAGCCAGCAGTGAGCCGGATGCACTAGCCACGGCCACGGCGAGGAGGCTGTTGACGACTTTCTTCATGGGTTCACAACTCCAGTTCAGACGGCCCTACAACACCCCGATTCGGGCCGCCAACAAGGCGCAAAACAGCGCGCTAGACGGGTTGGGGCGCGGCATGATGCCACGCATGAGGCTGTCGAACAAAGCGAGGAAGATGACTGGTTGGTCAACTGCTGGCGTAATTGCCATGTGGTCGGGTGGGCTGCCTACCTGCCGCTCGTCGGTCTGGGCGCTGCGTTTCACGGCACGCTTTGCGGTATACTGCGCGGCCCACCTGGCCTGGAGCTGTGGTTGGGACTGACATGCCAAGCCACGCCTTCTGCGTGGCTTGTTGGTTTTTGTCGCGCCGTGAGGCGCCCGCACATGAGGCAAGACGATGAGCGCACTGGTTGGCGTGATCATGGGTTCCAAATCCGACTGGAGCACCCTCTGCCACACCGTCGAAATGCTCGACAAGCTGGGCATTCCCAATGAGGTCAAGGTGGTTTCCGCTCACCGCACCCCGGACCTGCTCTTCCAGTACGCCGAACAGGCCGAAGGCCGCGGCATCCAGGTGATCATCGCCGGTGCCGGCGGTGCCGCCCACCTGCCGGGCATGTGCGCGGCCAAGACCCACCTGCCGGTACTCGGCGTGCCGGTGCAGTCGGCCGTGCTCTCGGGTGTCGACTCGCTGCTGTCCATCGTGCAGATGCCGGCCGGCATCCCGGTCGCCACCCTGGCCATCGGCAAGGCCGGCGCCGTCAACGCCGCTCTGCTGGCGGCGAGCATCCTCGGTCATCAGCATCCGCAGTATCATGAGGCGCTCAAGCAGTTCCGCACCGAGCAGAGCGACACGGTGCTGGAAAACCCGGATCCGCGTTCCTGACAGGGGCCTGAACTATGAAGATCGGTGTCATTGGTGGCGGCCAGCTGGGCCGCATGCTGGCTCTGGCGGGTACGCCGCTGGGCATGAGTTTCGCCTTCCTCGATCCGGCGCCGGACGCCTGTTCCCAGGCACTGGGCGAGCACCTGCGTGGTGACTACAACGACCACGAGCACCTGCGCCGCCTGGCCGATGATGTCGATCTGGTGACCTTCGAGTTCGAAAGCGTGCCGGCCGAGACCGTGGCCTTCCTCTCCCAGTTCGTCCCGGTGTATCCGAGTGCCGAAGCCCTGCGCATTGCCCGCGACCGCTGGTTCGAGAAGTCGATGTTCAAGGACCTCGGTATCCCGACCCCGGACTTTGCCGATATCCAGTCGCAGGCTGATCTCGACGCTGCGGTGGCCGCCATCGGCCTGCCTGCCGTGCTGAAAACCCGTACCCTGGGTTATGACGGCAAGGGCCAGAAGGTGCTGCGCAAGCCCGAAGACGTGGTGGGTGCCTTTGCCGAACTGGGCAGCGTGCCGTGCATCCTCGAAGGCTTCGTGCCGTTCACCGGCGAAGTGTCGCTGGTGGCCGTGCGTGCCCGCGATGGTGAAACCCGTTTCTACCCGCTGGTGCATAACCGCCACGACAGCGGCGTGCTGGCGCTGTCTATCGCCAGCACCGAGCATCCGCTGCAGGCGCTGGCCGAGGACTATGTCGGTCGCGTGCTCAAGCAGCTCGACTACGTCGGCGTGCTGGCCTTCGAGTTCTTCGAGGTCGACGGTGGCCTGAAGGCCAACGAGATCGCCCCGCGCGTGCACAACTCCGGGCACTGGACCATCGAAGGCGCCGAGTGCAGCCAGTTCGAGAACCACCTGCGTGCCGTCGCCGGTCTGCCGCTGGGCTCGACCGCCAAGGTCGGTGAAAGCGCCATGCTCAACTTCCTCGGCGAAGTGCCGGCGGTGGAGAAGGTGACGGCCATCGCCGACTGCCACCTGCACCACTACGGCAAGGCCTTCAAGGCCGGGCGCAAGGTCGGTCATGCCACCCTGCGCTGCAAGGACATGGCAACGCTCAAGGCGCGTATTGCCGAGGTCGAGGCGCTGATCAAAAGCTGATCCATGCCGGCGTATTGCGCCGCTGCGAGGTGTTGATGCGTAGCCGAATGCTTGCCGCCTTGTTGTTGGTATTGCTCTATGGGGCGTTACCGGCGCACGCCGAGCTGGCGGAAACCGACTGGCTGGACTTGTTGCCGCCGGAGGATCTCCAGGCCCTTGAGCAGATGCCGGACATCGAGCACTGGGGCGCGGAGACAGAGGGTCGTTTCGGCGAGGTGGATGGCCTGCGGCAGCAACCCGGCCTGCCCGAGGTGATGTATTCGACGCGCACTGTAGCCGCGCTGGATGGTCGGCAGATCCGCCTGGGCGGTTATCCGGTGCCGCTGCAGCATGATGCTGCAGGGCGCGTTGTCGAGCTGTTCCTGGTGCCTTATCCCGGAGCCTGCATCCACGTCCCGCCGCCGCCACCGAATCAGATCGTACTGGTGCACTACGCGCCTGGCCTGGCTATCGAGGATATCTACCAGCCGCTGTGGGTCGAGGGCCGGCTGCGCATCGAGTCATCCAGCAACGCCCTGGCCGACGCGGCCTACAGTCTGCAGGCCAGCCAGCTGCGCCTGGTTGAAGAAGACGATCTCTAGCGCCTGCTGGTGCCTGACTCAGCCATACAACTGGGCCGGGAGCCAGGTAATCAGTGCGGGCCACTGATAGGCAATCACCAGCATCAACAGCTGGATGATGATGAACGGCAGCACCCCCTTGTACATCACGCGGGTTGGCACACTGCGCGGTGTTACACCTCTCAGGTAGAACAGCGAGAAGCCGAAGGGCGGCGTCAGGAACGAGGTCTGCAGGTTGAGGGCGATCATCACCCCCAGCCACACCGGGTCCAGGCCCATGGCCAGCAGCACCGGGCCGACGATCGGCACGACCACGAAGGTAATCTCAATGAAGTCGAGGATGAAGCCGAGCAGGAAGATCACCAGCATCACTACGAAGAACGCGCCCAGTACGCCGCCGGGTAGCTGTGCGAAGACGTCCTCGATCAGCGCTTCGCCGCCAAAGCCACGAAATACCAGGGAGAACAGTGAGGCGCCGATGAGAATCATGAACACCATGGCGCTGATCGCCGTGGTGCTATTGGCCACTTCACGCAGGCGTGTCAGGTTTAGCTGGCCCTTGCCCAGCGCCAGCAGCAGGGCGCCCAGCGCACCCACCGCGGCCGCTTCGGTGGGGGTGGCGTAGCCCGCGAGAATCGAGCCCAGCACGGCGGCAATCAACAGCAGCGGTGGTAACAGGGCACGCGCCAGGCGTCCCCATTCGATGGCGCCTAGCTCGGCTTGTGGCAGGGCCGGCAGTTTCTTCGGTTGCAGCAGGGCCACGCCGATCAGATAGAGAATGTACAACGCGACGAGCAGCAGGCCGGGTAGCAATGCGCCGACGAACAGATCGCCCACCGACACGGTCTTGGGCGAGAAGATGCCCAGTTTCAGCTGGGCCTGCTGGTAGGCGCTGGACATCACGTCGCCCAGCAGCACGAGGATGATCGACGGTGGAATGATCTGCCCCAGCGTGCCGGTTGCTGCCAGGGTGCCGGTGGCAATCGCCGGGTCATAGCCGCGTCGCAGCATGGTGGGCAGGGCAAGCAGGCCCATGGTCACTACCGTAGCCCCGACAATCCCGGTGCTGGCTGCCAGCAGGGCGCCGACTACGCACACCGAGATGGCCAGGCCACCGCGCAGACCGCCGAACAGGCGTGACATGGACTCCAGCAGGTCTTCGGCAACCCGGCTCTTTTCCAGCATCACGCCCATGAACACGAATAGCGGCACAGCCAGCAGCGTCTGGTTGTTCATGATGCCGAACAGACGATTGGGTAGCGCCGACAGGTAGCCACCATCGAAGGTGCCGGTCAGCACGCCGAGGCCGGCAAACAGCAGGGACATACCGCCCAGGGTGAAGGCCACGGGGAAACCGCCCATCAGTGCCAGGCAGATACTCAGAAACAGCAGGACGGCCATCAGCTCAGCCATGTTGCACCTCATCGTGCGGCAGTTGGCCGCCCAGGGTCAGGCCAAAGCGGATCAGCTCGGCCAGGCTCTGCAAGGTGAGGCTGGCCACCAGCAGCAGAATGATGCTTTTCTGCAGGTAGACCAGCGGCAGACCGCTGGCTTCATTGGATTTCTCCAGCGTCGACCAGGAGGCTGTCACGTAGTCCCAGCTGTTCCAGCCGAGAAACAGACAAAAGGGAAGGAGAAACAGCAGGTTGCCGAGTATCTCGACCAGCGCTTTGCGGCGTGCGGAAAACTGCTGGTAGAAAATGTCCACGCGCACATGTTCGCCGCGTTGCAGCGCCCAGGCTGCAGCGCCCATGAAAATCAGCGCGTGGGCATACATCACGGTCTCCTGCAGGGCGGTGGCGCCAATACCGAAGCCATAACGCAGCACCACGATCAGCGTGGTGGCCAGAACCAGGAACAGTGTCAGCCAGGCACAGGCCTGACCAAGGTGGGCATTGCCACGGTTTATCAGGCGCATCAGCGTGAGCAGGGGCGGTGCGAGGCTGGACATCGGCGGTCCTTATTGTTGTGCTGGCATGGCGCAGGATTCTCGCAGGCCAGTGGCGTATTGGGCAATCGCAGGGCTTGTCCCCCTGCGGCGGAAAGCGTATCAACTAGCCGTGCAATGTTGTGCTCACCAACAATAACAAGGAGCCTCATATGAAACGACGTACATTAGTCGCTGCGGCAGGCGCAACCCTGGCTGCCGGTGCCTTGAGTGGCTGCAAGCCACAAGCGAGCAGCGACTGCGTGGCCAGCGCGCAGCAACAGTTCAACTGGAAGATGGTGACCTCCTGGCCGAAGAACTTTCCCGGCGTGGGCGTGGGTGCCGAACGCTTTGCCCGCGTGGTCGAGGAAATGAGCGGTGGACGGCTGAAGATCAAGGTGTATGCCGCCGGTGAACTGGTGCCAGCGCTGGAGGTCTTCGATGCGGTTTCGCGCGGTACGGCGGAAATGGGCCACGGCGCACCGTACTACTGGAAAGGCAAGGTCCCTGCCGCACAGTTCTTCTGCGCCCTGCCGTTCGGCCCGAATGCGGCCGAGATGAACGCCTGGCTGTTCAAGGGCGGCGGCATGCAGCTATGGGAGGAAACCTACCAGCCCTTCGGCGTGCTGCCGCTGTTGTGCGGCTCCACCGGCGTGCAGACCTTTGGCTGGTTCAACAAGGAGATCACGCGGGTCGAAGACCTCCAGGGCCTGAAGATGCGCACGCCCGGCCTGGGTGGCGAAGTGCTCAGCAAGCTGGGCGGCACGGTGGTCAACCTGCCGGCCGGAGAAATTTTCACCGCACTGCAGACCGGAGCCATTGATGCTGCCGAATGGATCGGTCCGTACAACGACCTGGCGTTGGGCTTGCACAAGGCGGCCAGGTACTACTACACCCCGGGCTGGCAGGAGCCCAACGTGACCTTCGAGCTGGACATCAACCTCAAGGCCTGGGAAACCTTGCCGGCGGATCTGCAGGCCATCGTGCGTGCGGCAGCCCGCGAGGTGAACGGCGATATGCTCGACGACTACAACGCGAAGAACATGGAAGCCCTGGAAACCCTGCGCGGCGAGGGTGTGGAGGTTCGTCGCCTGCCTGACGAAGTGCTGGCCAGCCTGCGCCAGGCGGCTGCCGAGGTGGTCGAGGCGAGTGCTGCCGCGGATCCGCAGGCGGCCAAGGTCTGGGCTGCGCAAATGGCCTACTTCAAGCGTCTGTGGGCTTACGCCGAAGTGGCCGAGCGCGATATCTACCGTATCCGCGAGTGAGTTTTAACGCGTATTGCGGACACAAAAAACCCGGCGTCAGGCCGGGTTTTTTGTCGGTCAGGCGTGTTACTCGACCGCCTTGACCATGTCTTCGATGACCTTCTTCGCGTCGCCGAACACCATCATGGTCTTGTCCATGTAGAACAGTTCGTTGTCCAGGCCGGCGTAGCCGCTGGCCATGGAGCGCTTGTTGACGATGATGGTCTTGGCTTTGTAGGCCTCGAGGATCGGCATGCCGGCGATCGGCGACTTCGGATCGTTCTTCGCCGCCGGGTTGACCACGTCGTTGGCGCCGAGCACCAGCACCACGTCGGTCTGGCCGAACTCGGAGTTGATGTCCTCCATCTCGAACACCTGCTCGTAGGGCACTTCGGCCTCGGCCAGCAGGACGTTCATGTGCCCCGGCATGCGGCCGGCCACCGGGTGGATTGCGTACTTCACGGTCACGCCACGGTGGGTCAGCTTCTCGGCCAGTTCCATCAGCGCGTGCTGGGCACGAGCCACCGCCAGGCCGTAGCCTGGGACGATGACCACGGTGTCGGCGTTGGTCAGCAGGAAGGCCGCGTCGTCGGAGGAACCCGACTTCACGTTGCGTTCCTGTTGTGCGCCACCGGCACTGCCTGCGTCAGCATCGGCACCGAAGCCACCGAGGATGACGTTGAAGAACGAGCGGTTCATCGCCTTGCACATGATGTACGAGAGGATGGCGCCCGAGGAGCCCACCAGCGAACCGGCGACGATCAGCATCGAGTTGTTCAGCGAGAAACCGATACCGGCCGCCGCCCAGCCCGAGTAGCTGTTGAGCATCGACACCACCACCGGCATATCGGCACCGCCGATCGGGATGATGATCAGCACGCCGATCACGAAGGCCAGAGCCACCAGGATGGCGAAGGCGGTGATGTTGCCGGTGAAGGTGAAGTACAGACCCAGGGCCAGGATGGTCAGGCCGAAGGCCAGGTTGACCATGTGCTGGCCCTTGAACACCACCGGGGCGCCCTGGAACAGACGGAACTTGTACTTGCCCGACAGCTTGCCGAAGGCGATCACCGAACCGGAGAAGGTGATGGCACCGATGGCCGCACCGAGGAACAGTTCCAGACGGTTACCGGCCGGAATCGCATCGCCCAGGTGCGCAACGATACCCAGCGACTGTGGTTCAACCACGGCAGCGATGGCGATGAATACCGCGGCCAGGCCGATCATGCTGTGCATGAAGGCGACCAGTTCCGGCATCTTGGTCATCTCGACGCGCTTGGCCATGATGGTACCGGCAGTGCCACCGATCAGCAGGCCCACCAGCACGTAACCGAGGCCCGCGGCTGCGCCGCCCTCGGCCATTTCCGCGCCCAGCTTGAACACCAGGAAAATCGTCGTGACTACGGCGATGGCCATGCCGGCCATGCCGAAGGCATTGCCCTGGCGCGAGGTGGTCGGGTGGGACAGGCCTTTCAGGGCCTGGATGAAGCAGATAGACGCAACCAGGTACAGCAGAGTAATCAGGTTCATGCTCATCTTACTTGCCCTCCGCCTTGGCCTTGGGTGCCTTCTTCTTGAACATTTCCAGCATGCGTCGGGTGACCAGGAAGCCGCCGAACACGTTGACCGCGGCCAGAGCCACGGCTGCGGTGCCCATGACCTTGCCCAGCGGGGTTACGGTCAGTGCGGCGGCCAGCATGGCGCCGACGATGACAATCGCGGAAATCGCGTTGGTCACCGCCATCAGCGGGGTGTGCAGGGCCGGGGTGACGTTCCACACCACGTGGTAGCCCACGTAGATGGCCAGCACGAAGATGATCAGGTTGTAGATGCTCGGGGAGATCAGTTCCATGTCGCTAACTCCTCTTAGCCGTTAGTGCGAACGACATTGCCGCCTTCGCACATCAGGCAGGCTTTGACGATGTCGTCTTCGAGGTTGAGGTGGAACTGGCCTTCCTTGTCGATGACGAGCTTGAGGAAGTCCAGCAGGTTGCGGGCGTACAGGGCGGAGGCATCCGCCGGCACCAGCGCGGCCAGGTTGGTGTGACCGACCAGGGTCACGCCGTGCTTGACCACCACCTGGTCGGCTTCGGTCAGCGGGCAGTTGCCACCCTGGGCAGCGGCCAGGTCGATGACCACCGAGCCCGGCTTCATTTCGGCGACGGTCGCTTCATGAAGCAGGGTCGGCGCCTTGCGGCCGGGAATCAGTGCGGTGGTGATGACAATATCGGCCTGCTTGGCGCGTTCGTGCACCGCCTTGGCCTGGCGTTCCATCCACGATTGCGGCATCGGACGGGCATAACCGCCCACGCCCTGGGCGCACTCGCGCTCTTCATCGGTCTCGAACGGCACGTCGACGAACTTGGCACCGAGCGATTCGATCTGCTCCTTCACCGCCGGACGCACGTCGGAGGCTTCGATCACCGCACCCAGACGCTTGGCGGTGGCGATGGCCTGCAGGCCGGCGACACCGGCGCCGAGGATCAGCACGCGGGCAGCCTTCACGGTACCGGCAGCGGTCATCAGCATCGGCATGAAGCGCGGGTAGTGATTGGCGGCGAGCATCACCGCCTTGTAGCCGGCGATGTTGGCTTGCGAGGAGAGCACATCCAGACTCTGCGCACGGGAGGTACGCGGTGCGGCCTCCAGGGCGAAGGCAGTGATGCCGCGGGCATTCATGCGCGCGATGGTCTCGTTGCAGAACGGGTTGAGCATGCCGACCAGCACCGCGCCGGACTTCATGTGGGCCAGTTCGGCTTCGGTCGGGGCAACCACTTTCAGTACCAGGTCGGCACCCAAGGCGGCGGCATCATTGCCAATGCTGGCACCCACGGCGGTATAGGCACTGTCCGGGATGCTGGCACTGACACCGGCGCCAGCCTGCACGGTCACCTGATGGCCCTGGCCGATCAGCTTCTTGATGGTTTCCGGCGTCGCAGCGACGCGCGTTTCACCAGCGTGGGTTTCGAGAGGAACACCGATGTGCACTTCAAGTCTCCTGCGTGTGATCTCTTTGATGAACCGACCTACTACGTTGGCGGGCCGGGTAGCTGATCAGCAGCAACAACCGCGCGATACAGGCTGTGCATCGTGACGGGCGCGGCATTTTGCACAGAGGCTTGATGGGCATCAAGAAATTCTGTAGTCCGACGAATCGTTAACTACCAGTCACTCTGCGACCAAGATTTTGCACAGGGCGCTGAGCGCCAGAGCTGGCGCGGCTTTCGTTCAAACAAGTGTTTCAATCGAGCGTCTGAGACATGTTTAAACTGAATAACCGTTCATCAGGTCGGCTGGGCGCAGGCGTGACTAGTCTGGGCACTCGCCGAGGCTGAGCAATTCTTCCAGGGGTACTCCGCTAGCGACGAAGCGCTGGCAGCTGGGGTGTAGCGTAGGTCGCCCGCTGCCAGCCGCGAGGGGCTGGCTATGCGGAGTGGTCGCGCTATGCCTGGAGCTGTCCTGCAGGCGCAGTACGGCCTGTTGCTGGCCGCGCCGCAACACCAAGCGATCGGTCAGTACGGCCTCTACCCACAGTCCGTCGCCCAGGGCCTGGCCTTGGCTGACCAGCAGGGTGCGGCCATCGGCCAACTGCAAGAGGGCGCTGCCGCGGCCCCGGCCGCGACTGAACAGACCTTGCAGGCGCACGCCGGCTGGCAGGTGCAGCGTGGCGGCGGCCGGTATGTGGAGCTGCGCCGGTCGCAGCAGCTCCACGGGAAGCAGCACGGCCGCGGCCGGTGAAGCCGCGAGTAGCGTCAGCACGGCCAGCCGGATGCGCCAGGCGCTACCTGGCATGCTCAGGGCGTGGCGCCCCGGCTGGCGCTGTAGTCGAGCAGCAGGGCGGCATGTCGATTGGCGACCAGCGGCAGTAGCGGGTTGTCGTTGAGCGACAGGCCGTACCATTTCTGGTTGGCCCCACCGGTGCAGCCGTACATGATCAGTTTGCCGCGCCCGTTGCTGAGGAAACCGCCGGAAAGATCGGCGCAGCGACCTGCATATTTCAGCTGGGGTAGTGCGGAGAAGTCCCAGGACTGGCTGTCCTGCAGGCTGTTGCAGGTGCTCAGACTGATGTCGTTGCTGGCGGTCAGGCACAGTTCCGGACGCAGCGCACTGCGCAGGCGACCACTGGCATCGGTCAGCCAGAGCTCGGCACGCGACCCCGTGCATTGGGCCTTGTCCGCGACATAGGGCCGCCATTGACCATCGACCTGCTCGACCTGCACACAGTGGCCGCTGCCCAGGGTGAAACTTTGTGCGGCGGGCAGTAGCGGGGTGCTGGCCAGTTGCAGGCGCTGCAGCAACGCTTCCAGGGCTTCGCGTGCGGCCGGGCTGTCGGCCAGGCGGGCGCCGTAGGCATCCAGCCAGCGATTCAGGCGCAGGGCATGCTGGCGCTGTGTCTCGATGCGCTGGACAACCTGCTGGGCCAGTGCAGACAACTCCTGGCGGTGCTCCACATAGCTGTCATAGAGCAGGCGGGCCTCACCATGCAGGTTGGGCGCGCTCTGCTTGGCCAGCGCTTCCAGGGCGGCCTGCAGACGGGGCAGCTCTTCCCGACGCAGAGCGCTGTAGCCCTGTTCCTGGCCAACGATGATTGGTGCCGGCATGGCCGGCAAGCCTTGCGGAAAGTCCACTTCGGCCAGTTGCTGGGCTGGGCTGGCGGGATTGTCCTGACAGTGCAGCGTGGCGCGCAGGGGTTGCTCGTCCTGAGCCAGGTTGATGTGCAGCTTGTTGGCGTTGCTGCCCAGACGTAGTGGTGCCACGGCGATCTGCTGGCTGCGCCCACCGGCAAAACCAACCTCCAGCCAGCACTGTTTGCCGCTGGCATGGGCGGCTACGCCGGGCAGGTCGAACACATGGCCCCAGTTGCCGCGCAGTGGCGGATAGAGCACCGCGCTATTGGCAACCGGGTCGTAGCCGCCAAGCAGGGTGAATACGGCAACGCCCTGGCGGCGTGGGGCCAGGTACTTGCCATCGGCACGGTTGTACCAGATGCGTGTTGAGTTGGGCACGCGGGCGTCGAAGACTTCCATGCACCGGGTGGTCTCGTCCCACTTGCGATAGCCGGTTGGCGAGTCGGCGGAGGCTACCGCCTTGTTCAGGCTCGGCTGGATTTTGAGTTGGGTGCTGTAGCCTGTGTAGTGGGTGTAGCTCGACAGGCTGCTGGCATAGTGCCCGCCCGACATGGCATCGCTGCCGAAGCTGTAGGCATCGGCATAGACCGGCATTCCGGCCAGACCAGCGTTCTTGGCGCGCGTCCAGTGCAGGTTCGCACGCATGCGTTTGCGATGGCCGATATAGCCCCAGCCACTGTCGTGATGGTGGCCGGCCCAGAAGTAATTATCGCCCTGCTGGCCGGGGTAATGGCCCAGGCCATAGTGGTGGCCGATCTCGTGGCTGAACTCGTTACCCACCGAGCTATACAGCGTGAGGATGCCGTTACCGCCGCTCAGGCCATGACTGACCACGCCGTTGCTGTAGACGCCACGGGCGTGGTGTATCACCGCCGCCTGGGTCAGGTGCGGGTTTTCCTGGCTGGCCATGCCGGCGCTGGTCACGCCGAGGTTAGCCAGGTTGATGCCGGTGCTGAAGGTCGACTTGGCGGTGTTTTCACGCATGTCGCCGCTGTACACGTCACCGGTTCCGGCGCTTGCCGTGTCGTAGATGACACCACTGGCGACCATCACGCGTGACAGCTGGACGTCCTCATACTGGCTGGCAATCAGGCGGGCAATCGGCACGGTCTGGAAATAGTCGGTGGCGGCCTTGGCCGGCTGGTTGAGAAACCAGTGGCCGTTTTCCGCCAGCGGAGGGGTCAGCATGCCCAGGCGAATGGCCTGCACTACCAGTTGTGCGGGCGGTGCGAAATCGAAGGCCTCGGCCCCCCTTGCCCCACGCCGGCCCTGGTCATCGCGCAGTTGCAGGGTCATGCCGGGCACCACCCAGTCCCAGGGCAGCAGCACCGACCAGGCGCGTCGTGAATAGACCACATCGGGCCGATTGTCAGTACCGCTGCGGTCGGCCCAGGGCAGCTGCTCCGGCGGGTTGAGCGTCAGCTCGCCTTTGGCCTGGCCGTCGACCAGCACCTGTACCTGTAGCTGGCGCGGCGCGGGTTGCAGAGCGTTGTCCGGGGTGACCAGCAGCAGGGCTTCGCGCTCGCTGGTCAGGCGCGGCATCTTGCGTGCTTCGTTGCCCTGCGGGTCTAGCGAATGGCTCTGCACGAACTGCAGCATGGCCGGCAGGTTGCCGTCCAGGTCGTTACGCAGTGGGCGCTCCTGGCCATCGGCGGTCTGGTCGTAGAAGCCCAGCGCGTTGATTTCATCGATCACCGCGGCTTGCGGCTCGGGAAAACTGTCTGCCGGCGGCGGGACGCTGGGTGGCTCGACCGGCGGGGTTGGCTGCTCGGGCTCCGCTTCCGGCTCGCTGGGCGGAGTCACCGGCGGCTCGGGAGTGGGCGGGGGTTCCGGGGTGAGCGGCGGCTCGGGCGGTTGTGGCGGTGGCAGCGGTGGTTGCGGCTCGCTGACCGGCGGTTTGCGCGGAGGCGCGTCGCTACCCCCGCCGCCACCACCGAGATCCAGACAGCCGGCCAGGTTAAGCAGGCCTATGAGCAGCAGAGCTTGACGCCACATCTGTTGTTTTCCTTAGTAATGTGCAGGTGGTTACAGCGGCCAGAGCCGGCTGCGTTGTGCCGGCAGGCTGGCCGGCAGGTTTTGCTGGGCCAGGCGGGCCAACTCCGCGCTGGGGTAGTCGCCGTAGAACAGCTGGAACCAGTCCTGGCCGTCGCGCTGCAGGCGCTGCAGGCGCAAGGGCTCCTTGGGGTGACGGCTCAGCATGGCGCGCATGAACGCCTCGCCGCGCCCCTCCACAAGCAGGATGCTGTGGCGGCGCTGCGTTTGCGCCGGGGCCTCGTCACCGCCCTGGCCGTGCCCCGGGTCCTGCACCTGGGCGGGCTGCAGCGGCGTTGACGGCGGAGCGGCAAAAGGCTGTGGCGGGTTGGCCGGGGCGTCGTCGGAGCGGCGCAGGTCGACTGCCGGGGAGCTGTCCGTGTCGCGTTCGAACAACTGGCCAAGTTGCGCCGGCAGGGGGCGCTGGCTGTCCTGCTGCTGGGTGTACAGCTGGATGTCGCGGTACTTGTCCCGGCTCAATGCGGCCAGGCCCGCGCCATCACGTACCACGCTGGGGCGCAGGAACACCATGAGGTTGCGCTTGACCTGCAGGTCGCGGCTGGAGCGGAACAACCCGCCGAGCAGTGGCAGGTCGCCGAGCAGTGGCACCTTGCTGACGCTGCGGGTGACGTCGTCCTGAATCAGTCCGCCGAGTACGATCACCTGGCCATGATCGGCCAGTACCGTGCTCTTGATCAGGCGCTTGTTGGTCACCAGGTCGACCGCCTGGGCCGCTACGCCGGCGCTGGGGGCCAGCGAGGAAATTTCCTGCTCAATGACCAGACGCAGGGTGCCGCCTTCGTTGATATGCGGGGTCACCTTCAAGGTGACGCCGACATCCTTGCGCTCGATAGTGGTGAAGGGGTTGTTGGCACCTGCCGCGTCGGTGGTGTACGAGCCGGTCTGGAACGGTACGTTCTGCCCGACGAGGATTTCCGCGGGCTGGTTGTCCAGGGTCAGCAGGCTGGGGGTGGACAGCAGGTTGCTGTTGCCGTTGGCCGACAGCGCGGTGATCAGTGCGCCGAAGTTGTTGCTGCCGATGCCAACGATGGCGCCATCCGGCAGGTTGATCGGTTGCTCGCGCTCCAGTGCGCCGAGCAGGGTGCCTACCGACAAGCCGCTGTTGCTGAAGTTGCTACCGCCCAGTGCGCTGTTCCCGGAGCGATCGGCGACGGCCCATTGCACGCCGAGCGCCTGGCTGACGTCGCCAGACATCTCGACGATGGCTGCCTCGACCAGCACCTGGGCACGTGGCACATCGAGCTGGCGGACGATGCTTTCCAGTTGCGCGACGATGTCCGGCTCGGCCATCAGGATCAGCGCATTGAGGCCCTGGTCGGCGCGGATCATCAGCGGTGCACGGCGACTGCCGTCAGCAGCCTCCTGGCGCAGGGGGTCGGCCAGCTCGCCGAGGGTTTCCGCCAGTTGCTTGGCATCGCTATGGCGCAGGCGGATAACCCGCGTGTTGGCCGCCTGCAGCGGTGCTACATCAAGCTGCTGGGCGAGCTTGAGCAGGCGCTGACGCGCTTCCGGCGGGCCGAGCAGCAGCAGGCGATTGCTGCGGGTGTCGGCAATCACCTGCAGGCTACCGGTTTCACGGCCTGGCTGGCGCTGCAGGCTTTCCAGCAACACCCCGGCGACGTCCTTGGCCCAGGCATGGCGCAGGTCATAGAAGCTGCTGTCATCGCTGCTGGCGCGGTCGACTTGATTGATCAGCGCCAGCAAGCGCTCGATGTTGGCGCGGCGGTCGCTGACGATCAGCGCATTGCTCGAGGGAATCGCCGCCAGGTGGCCCTGCTGCGGTACCAGGGGGCGAATCAGCGGCAGCAGTTCGCTGACCGACGCGTGCTGCACCTGCAGCAGGCGGGTCTCCAGGCTGTCTGCGTCCTGTTGGGCTGCACTGGCCTGGGTGCGCGCCTCGCTGTCGGGGATGATGCGTGCCTGGCCATCCTGATTGACCACGGCATAGCCATGGGTGCTGAGCACCGAAAGAAACAGCTGGTAGACCTCGCTGAGGCGCAGCGGGGTTTGTGACACCACGGAAACCTTGCCCTTGACCCGAGGATCAAGCACCAGGGTTTGTCCGCTGATGCTGGCGACCTGCTCGGTGAAGTCGCGAATGTCCACATCGCGCATGTTGATGGTCCAGCGTCCCTGTTCATCGGCGGTCGCTGCCGCGCTATGTCCGCTCAGCGGGGCGAGCAGCAGTAGTCCCAGTAGCCAGTACTTCATCGCTGCACCCCGTCAAGGCGGGTTGGCTGCAGTGCCAGCTGGATCACCCGGCCGTGGCCTGCCAGCTCGACATGCCGTGGGGCAATCAGGCGGACGTGCAGACCGTGGTCCAGCGCGTCACCTTCGGCCACGCGGCGGGTTTGCCCGGCCATGCGGATCAGCGCACGAGACTGGCGACTGTCGCTCTGCGTGAAGCTGGCCTGCAACTGCCAGTCCAGGTGCGCCGGCGCGTAGGCTGGAGCCTTGCGCAGCGGCGTGCCGAACAGCTCGAGCAGCGGCTCGAGGGCGGGCTGCGCAGCGGCCTGGTGCGGGCGTTCAGGCGCGGCACTGGGCATCTCCAGCCGGCTACGCCAGTCGGCGGCCTGCAGCGCCAGGCTGCACGCCATGCCCAGTAACAGCAGGGCGGCCAGTGCGCCGGGCAGCGCAGAAGAGTTGAGCGGGGGGAACGGCATGAATGGGCTCGGGCAGCGTGCGGGCATCCATGCGTGGGCGGAAACGGTGCTCATGCCTGAGCCCGTTGGCGTGACGGCGGCGGAGCATAAGAAAAAGCTGTGAGCCTGATCAGCTTTGCTCGATGCAATTGCGCGAACTGTCACAGAACGGCAGAGAAAAGTACGCTGTGCCATCGGTTTGACGACGGTTTTCAGGCATCCTGCCGCCCGCCAGACTGTTCCCATTCCGGTCTGCCCGCGTAGTATCCTCGCCACGCTCCCGGCAGCGCGGTGCCCTGTGGCAGCCGCTGTAGCGCTGCGAGCGTCAGCGCGTTTTCCAGCATCCGCATACAAGGCATAACAACAATATGCAGAGCCCGACCGTGCCCCAGTTGCCCTTCGTGTTTGCCAAGCGCCATGGTGTGTTGCTGCAGGGTGAAGGTCCTGATGCCTGCCTGCAGCTGCGTGATGACGTCAGCCTGTTTGCCGTGCAGGAAGCCCAGCGCGCCCTTGGCCTGCGCCTGCCCTGGCGCTGGTTGAGTGGCGGCGAATTCGAACAGGCGTTGAGCCAGGCCTACCAGCGTGACTCCGCGCAGGTGCGCGAAATGGCTGAAGGCCTGGGGGCGGACATGGACCTGGCCAGTCTGGCCGAGCAGGTCGACCGTACCGAAGACCTGCTCGAGCAGGAAGACGATGCGCCGATCATTCGCCTGATCAACGCGATTCTGACCGAGGCAGTGCGCGAGAACGCCTCGGACATCCATATCGAAACCTTCGAGACCCGCCTGCTGATCCGCTTCCGTATTGACGGCTTGCTGCGCGAGATGGCCCGGCCCCGCCGTGAGCTGGCTACCCTGCTGGTGTCGCGGATCAAGGTGATGGCGCGCCTGGATATTGCCGAGAAGCGCGTGCCGCAGGATGGGCGCATTTCCCTCAAGGTTGGCGGCCGTGAGGTGGATGTGCGGGTTTCCACGCTGCCTTCGGCCAACGGCGAACGGGTGGTGCTGCGCCTGCTCGACAAGCAGGCCGGCCGTCTGACCCTGCAGCACCTGGGCATGAACCCGCGCGATCGCCAGTTGTTGGAAGGCAACCTCAACAAGCCGCATGGCATCCTGCTGGTCACCGGCCCCACCGGCTCGGGCAAGACCACCACCCTGTACGCCAGCCTGGTGACCCTCAACACCGGCACACGCAACATCCTCACGGTGGAAGACCCCATCGAGTACAACCTCGAAGGCATTGGCCAGACCCAGGTCAATACCAAGGTCGACATGACCTTTGCCCGCGGCCTGCGCGCCATCCTGCGCCAGGACCCGGACGTGGTGATGGTCGGCGAGATCCGCGACCGTGAAACCGCCGAGATTGCCGTGCAGGCCTCGCTGACCGGCCACCTGGTGCTGTCGACCCTGCACACCAACAGTGCGATTGGTGCGGTCACCCGTTTGGTGGATATGGGCATCGAGCCGTTTCTGCTTTCATCCTCGCTGCTGGGCGTACTCGCCCAGCGCCTGGTGCGTGTGCTCTGCCCGAGCTGCAAGCAGGCGTACCAGGCCGATGCCGCCGAGTGCGCGCTGCTCGGTGTCGACGCCGCGCAAGCGCCGACGCTCTACCATGCCACCGGTTGTGAAGCCTGCCGACAGCTCGGCTATCGCGGACGTACCGGCATCTACGAGCTGGTGGTGTTCGACGAGACGCTGCGTACGCTGATCCACAATGCCGCCAGCGAGCAGGACATGTTGCGTCACGCACGCCAGCTGGGCCCGAGCATCCGTGATGACGGCATGCGCAAGGTGCTGGAAGGCGTGACCACCCTGGAAGAAGTACTACGAGTCACCCGCGAGGACGCATGAGCCACCGCCCCCTATCGCCGTCCCGCAAGGGCGAGGCCTGAGCCATGGCCGCCTATGCCTACCTGGCGCTGGATGCCCAGGGTCGTCAGCACAAGGGCTTGCTGGAAGCCGACAGCCCCCGCCAGGCGCGTGCCCTGCTCCGCGAGCGACAGCTGTCGCCGCTGCAGGTCAGCGCGGCGCGGGCCCGCGAGGACGAGCAGCCGCGTCACGGCCTGCGCCTGAGCCGCGGCTTGTCGGCCGCCGAGCTGGCCTTGCTGACCCGCCAGCTGGCGACGCTGATCCAGGCCGCCCTGCCGATCGAGGAGGCCTTGCGTGCTGCCGCCGCGCAGGCCGCTTCGGCGCGGGTCAAGGGTATGCTGCTGGCGGTGCGCAGTGGCGTGCTTGAAGGGCAGAGTCTGGCCCAGTCGCTGGCGGCGTTCCCGGCAGCCTTCCCCGAGCTGTATCGCGCCACCGTGGCGGCGGGTGAGCATGCCGGGCATCTCGGTCTGGTGCTCGAACAGCTGGCCGACTACACCGAGCAGCGCCAGCAGTCGCGGCAGAAAATCCAGCTGGCGCTGCTCTACCCCCTGATCCTGATGATCGCCTCGCTGACCATCGTCGGCTTCCTGCTGGGCTACGTGGTGCCGGATGTGGTCAAGGTGTTCGTCAATACCGGGCAGAGCCTGCCGACGCTGACCCGTGGCCTGATCGCCGTCAGCGCCCTGGTCAAGCACTGGGGCTGGCTGATCCTCCTGCTGCTGGCGGGAGGCCTGGTGCTGCTGCGCCTGTGGCTGCGTCCGCCCACGCGGCGCCAGCGCTGGCATGCCCTGCAACTGCGCCTGCCGCTGTTCGGTCGGCTGCTGCGGGCGACCCAGACGGCGCGTTTCGCCTCGACCCTGGCGATCCTCTGTCGCAGTGGCGTACCGCTGGTCGAAGCCCTGGCAATTGCCGCTGCGGTGATTGGCAACCTGCATATTCGCCACAAGGTGATGCTCGCCGCGCAGCAGGTCCGTGAAGGCAGCAGCCTGACCCGCGCCCTGCAGGCCAGCGAGGAGTTTCCGCCGATGATGCTGCACATGATTGCCAGCGGCGAAAAATCCGGGGAGCTGGAGCAGATGCTGGCGCGCACCGCACGCAACCAGGAGAACGACCTGGCGGCCCAGGTGGCTCTGCTGGTCGGCCTGTTCGAGCCCTTCATGCTGGTGTTCATGGGCGGTGTGGTGCTGCTCATCGTGCTGGCCATCCTCTTGCCCATTCTTTCGCTCAACCAACTGGTGGGATAAACCATGCAACAACGACAGCAAGGCTTCACCCTGATTGAAATCATGGTGGTGGTGGTGATCCTCGGCATCCTCGCCGCCCTGGTGGTGCCGCAGGTGATGAGCCGCCCGGACCAGGCCAAGGTCACCGTGGCGCAGGGTGACATCAAGGCGATTGCCGCGGCGCTGGACATGTACCGCCTGGACAACCATG
Source organism: Pseudomonas fluvialis (assembly GCF_002835605.1). NCBI lineage: Bacteria > Pseudomonadati > Pseudomonadota > Gammaproteobacteria > Pseudomonadales > Pseudomonadaceae > Pseudomonas > Pseudomonas fluvialis. The sequence continues at coordinate 138,707 of NZ_PIYS01000023.1, forward strand.
TCTACCCGAGTACCCAGCAGGGCCTTGAGGCGCTGGTGAAAAAACCCTCCGGCATGCCGGCGGCGAAGAACTGGAACAAGGACGGCTACCTCAAGCGCCTGCCGGTCGACCCCTGGGGCAATCCCTACCAGTACCTGGCGCCGGGTAGCCAGGGGCCCTTCGACCTCTACTCGCTGGGCGCGGACGGCAAGGAAGGCGGCAGCGAGAATGCCGCCGATATCGGCAACTGGGATCTCTGAGCAGCCTGATGGTGTCGCTCACCCGGCCCCGTGCGAGCAGCCGCGGCTTCACCCTGGTCGAGCTGCTGGTGGTGCTGGTCATCCTGGGCAGCCTGGTCGGCCTGGCCGTGCTCGGTGTCAGCGATCCGCGCGGCCGGCAGCTGCGTGACGAAGCCGAGCGTCTGAGCGGCCTGCTGGCGCTGCTCAGCGAGGCGGCGCTGCTGGACAACCGCGAGTACGGCTTGCTGGTGAACGACCAGGGCTATCGTGTGCAGTGGTATGACGAAGCCAGTGCTGCCTGGCAGGACAGTCGTGAATACCGTCAGCACCGCCTACCGGCCAGCCTGCGCCTGCACCTGCAGGTCGAAGGCCAGGCGTTGCAACTGGCCAGCGCGGTAACCGAGGAGGCGCCGGACAACCCGCTGCCGGCACCCCAGCTGTTGTTGTTGTCGAGTGGCGAGCTGAGCAGCTTCAGCCTGCAGTTGCAGGGCCGCGAACCCGGCGTAGCCGCCTGGGAGCTGCGCAGCGACGGTTTCCAGCTGCCTATTGCGCAGCGTCTGGAGCAGCGCTGATGGGGCGTACACGGGGCTTCACCCTGCTGGAAGTGCTGGTGGCGCTGGCCATCTTCGCGCTGGTGGCCGCCAGCCTGCTCACCGCCAGTGCGCGCAGCCTGAACAATGCGGCCCGCCTGGAGGACAAGACCCTCACCGGCTGGCTGGCCGACAACCAGCTCAGCCTGCTGCAGTTGCAGGAAGCCGCCCCCGCGGTGGGGCGTGAGGTGCGCAGCCTGGAATATGCCGGGCGGCGCTGGTGGCTGTTGCAGGAGATCAGCAGCACCAGCGATCCCGGCCTGTTGCGGGTGACCCTGTGGCTGGCGCCGGGTGCCGGACCGGGCCGCGCAGCGGAGATCGAGACGGCGGCCGTGCAGCGTCTGGTCGGTTTTCTCGGGGTGGCCCGCTGATGCGTTATCGCCAGGCCGCCGCCTTCACCCTGCTGGAATTGCTGATCGCCATCGCCATCTTTGCCCTGCTTGGCCTGGCCAGCTACCGCATGCTCAGCACGGTGCTGGCCAGCGACGAGGCGCTGCGTCGCCAGGAACAGCAATTGCGCGAACTGGTGCGCGGTATGGCCGCGCTGGAGCGCGATCTGGCTCAGGCGGGTGCCCGCCCGGTGCGCGATGGCTATGGTGAGCCGCAAGCGGCGCTGCGTGGGGATAGCGAACAGGGCATGCTGGAGTTTACCCGTCTGGGCTGGCGCAACCCGACCGGACAGCCACGCAGCCAGTGGCAACGGGTGCGTTGGCAATATCGCGACGGGCAGCTGCAGCGCGTGTACTGGAATGTCCTGGATCGCGCCCAGGACAGCCCGCCACAGCAGCAGGTGGTGTTGCCGGCGCTGGATGGCCTGCGCCTGGCCTTTCTCGATGATAACCAGCAATGGCTGGACAGCTGGCCGGCCGACGACTCCGCCCGGCAGCGCGCCCGCTTGCCGCGCGCGGTGCGCCTGGTGCTGCAGCATCCGCGCTATGGCGAACTGGAGCGCGTCCTGCGTTTGCCCGACAACCCGGCGCAAAGCCCGCTGGGCAACCCGGAGGAGGCGCCATGAAGCGCCAGCGCGGCGTTGCGCTGATTACCGTGCTGCTGGTGGTGGCGCTGGCCAGTCTGGTCACTGCCGGGCTGGTGCTGCGCCAGCAGTTGAGCATTCGCAGCAGCACTAACCAGCTGCTGGCGCGCCAGGCCTGGCACTTTGCCCTAGGTGGCGAGGCGCTGGCGCAGGCCATTCTGTGGCGCGACCAGCAGGCCGCGACGGATCCTACGCGCAGCACCGACCACCTCGGCGAGGCCTGGGCGCGCGCCCAGCCACCCTTTGCCCTGGAGCAGGGTGAACTGCTGTTGCGCATTGATGATCTGGCCGGGCGCTTCAATCTGAACAGCCTGCTGCGCGATGGCCAGGCCAATCCGCAGGCCGTGCAGCGCCTGCGCCGCTTGTTACTGCGCCTGCAAATCGACACACCCTATGCCGAACGCCTGCTCGACTGGATTGACGAGGACCAGCAGGCCAGTGGCGGCTACGGCGCCGAAGACAATCAGTACCTGTTGCTGCAGCCGCCCTACCGGGCCGGCAATCGCTGGCTGGGCGATGTCTCCGAACTGCGTCTGCTGCTGGATATGAGTGAGCGTGATTACCGGCTGTTGTTGCCGCATGTCAGTGCGCTGCCGGCCGAGGTTGGCCTTAACGTCAATACGGCCAGTGCCCTGTTGCTCAGCTGTCTGGCCGACGACCTCGACCTGGCCAGTGCGCAAAGCCTGGTCGAGGCACGAGGCGAACAGGGCTTTGCCGACCTGCAAGCCTTTCTCGCCCAGCCGGCGCTGGTCGGGCGCACGGTGGACAGCGATGGTCTGGCGGTGACCAGCCAGTATTTCCGGGTGCGCAGCGAAGTGCGTCTGGGTGAGCGTCGTCAGTTGTTGTGGAGTACCTTGCAGCGTCAGGCCGATGGCCCGCCGCGGGTACTGCAGCGTGATCTTGGCCAGTCGCTGCAAAGCCTGCAGCCGGCCCCCGTAGAGGAACAACCATGAGAGATTGTCTGTTTCTGCCAGCCGATACGCCGCCCGGGCTGAGTGCAGACAGCCTGCTGTACTGGCAGGCGGTGGATGGCCAGGGACGTAGCTTGCGTCTTGCCGAGTGTGCCAGCGTGCTGGGCACGCGCGAGCTGGCGCTGGTACTGCCCATGGAGCAGGCCAGCGCCTGCCTGGTCAGCCTGCCCACGCAAAAAGCCCGCTGGTTACGCCAGGCATTGGCCTACGCGGTGGAAGAGGCGCTGGCCGAGGATGTCGAAGCCCTGCACCTGGCCTTGGGTTCTGTGCAGGAGGATGGGCGCCACCCCGTGCGGATTATCCGGCGCAGCCTGTTGCAGGGCTGGCTGGCCAGCCTGGCAGAGGCCGGCTTGCGTATCGGCGCCATCTATCTGGATGCCGACCTGTTGTGGGCTTCCGGTAGTGAGCTGCTGGTTGATGAGTCGCGCGTCCTACTGGCCAGTGACGATGGCCTGCGCCTGGCGCTGCGCCGGGATGACTGGCCGGCCTTGCAGACGCGCCTGCCCGCGCTGCGCCCGTGCACCGAGGCGGCACCCTGGGCGCAGTTGCTCAATGCGCAGTCACAGGCCATCGACCTGGCCCAGGGTGAGCTGGCCCTGGCCCAGCCTGCCTCGTCGCGCGCCTGGCGTCCGGTCGCTGCGGTATTGGTCAGCTGGCTGTGCCTGCAGTGGCTGTTTGACCTGGGGCAGGGCCTGTACCTGCAGTACCAGGGTGACCAATATGCCCAGGCCAGCGAGCAGCTATACCGTGAGCTGTTCCCCGAGGACCGCCGCATCGTGCGCCTGCGTGCGCAGTTTGATCAGCACCTGGCGGCGGCCGGTGCGCAGCAGCAGGAACAGTTGCTGAGCCGCCTGCAGCCGTTGATTGAGCCTCTGCAAGCTGCCAGCGGGGTGCAGGTGCAGCAGCTGGACTATCAGGCCGCCGAGGGCAGCCTGGCGCTGCAGGTACAGGCCAGTGATTTTGCCGGCCTGGAGTTGCTGCGTGAGCGGCTCCAGGCACAGGGGCTGCAAGTCGAAATGGGTTCGGCGGGCCGCGACGAACAGGGTGTCAGTGCCCGTCTGCTGATCGGAGGTGACGCATGAGCCTGTGGCAGGATGTGCAGCGTCGTGGCCAGGCATCGCCACTCCTGCAGCGCTGGCAACAACTGGCTGACCGGGATCGCCAGGCATTGCGCCTGCTTGGCCTGGCCCTGCTGCTGGCGCTGCTCTATGTAATGCTCTGGCAGCCGGTGCAGCGCCAGTTGCAGGAAAGCCGGACCTGGCACGCCCAGCAACAGGAGCTCTGGCACTACCTGCAAGCCAATGCCGAGCAGGCCCGTCAGCGCCCGGCGCAGGCTGTTGTGCCGGTTGAGGCCAGCCAGCTGCAAGGCCTGGTAACGCGCACGGCACAGCAGGCCGGATTGCGTCTGGAGCGCTTCGACAGCGACAGCCAGGGTGTACAGGTCAGCCTGGTCGAGGCCGACTTCGCCAGCCTGCTACGCTGGTTGCAGCAGCTGCAGGGGCAGGGCGTTATCTGCCGCGAGGCCAGCCTGACGCGCTTGGGTAACGGTCGCGTACAGGCGCGTCTGCTGTTGGCGGCGGGCTAAGCGGACAGCTCCGCGTTGGCCTGCGCCTGGCGATAGGCGGCGGCTTCGGCCAGCAGCCATTCACGGAGCCGCTGCAGAGCCGGGGCTTCACGGCGTCGTTCGGGAATGATCAGGTAATAGGCCTTGTCGCTGCTGGCGCTAGCGGCCAGCGGGCAGACCAGTCGGCCATCGGCCAGCTCGCGCTCAATCAGAAAGGGTGGGATCAGCGCCATGCCCATACCCAGACTGGCTGCCTGGGCCAGCATGGAAAACAGCTCCAGGCGCGGCCCGCTCATGTCCTGGGCAACCTGCAGACCCTGGCTGGCAAACCACTGGCGCCAGGCATAGGGACGGGTGCTTTGTTGCAGCAGCGGCAGACGTGCCAGGGTGCCGGCGTCCAGCATGGGCAGCCCGGCGATCAGCTGCGGACTGCAGACGGGTTGGGCGTTTTCCGCCATCAGGAAATCGGCCTGGGTACCGGGCCAGTCGGCGTCGCCGTAATAGATGGCGGCATCGAAGTCGCTATCGGCAAACAGGAAAGGCCGGGTGCGACTGGTCAGGTTCACCGTGACATGGGGCTGCTGGCGCTGGAAGTCCACCAGGCGTGGCAGTAGCCATTGCGTGCCGAAACTGGGTACCACCGCCAACTCCAGGCTTTGTTGGCCTTGCTGGCCCATCACCGCCAGCGTGTCGCGCTCCACTGCATCCAGTTGCAGGGCTACCCGGCGGCTGTAGGCCTGCCCTGCATCGGTCAGCTTCACACCGCGCCGCGAACGGCGAAACAGCTCGACGCCAAGAAAGCTCTCCAGGCTGCCAATCTGCCGGCACACCGCGCTTTGTGTGAGTGCCAGCTCGTCGGCGGCCTTGGTGAAGCTCTGGTGGCGGGCGGCCGACTCAAAGGCGATCAACGCGCTGGTGCTGGGTATCTTGCGACGCATAAGTGCGATTTGCTCAAGTGATTAAAGATTTTTGTCCGATTAAAGCTATTACGAAGTGCAATTTATGCACAAGTGCGTGCGAATTAGTCGTTTGCCCGCCGCCGCCGGCTGACCTAGTCTGCAAGGCACATCGACCTAGCACGCAGGTGAGGAGCGTTTCATGACTGGCAAGGCCACGTTCAACTGGCAGGATCCGCTATTGCTTGATCAGCAGCTCAGTGAAGAAGAGCGCATGGTGCGCGACAGCGCCCAGCAATTTGCCGAGGCCAAGCTTGCGCCGCGCGTCCTGCAGGCTTTCCGCCATGAGCAGACGGATCCGCTGATCTTTCGTGAAATGGGCGAGACCGGCCTGCTCGGGGCAACCATTCCCGAAGCCTACGGCGGTAGCGGCCTCAACTATGTGTGCTATGGGTTGATCGCCCGCGAAGTGGAGCGCATCGACTCCGGCTACCGCTCGATGATGAGCGTGCAATCTTCCTTGGTGATGGTGCCGATCTTTGAATTTGGTAACGAAGCCACCCGGCAGAAGTACCTGCCCAGGCTGGCCTCTGGCGAGTTCATTGGCTGCTTCGGCCTGACCGAGCCGAACCACGGTTCGGACCCGGGCAGCATGATCACCCGGGCCCGGAAGGTCGATGGCGGCTATCGCCTGAGCGGCGCCAAGATGTGGATCACCAACAGCCCGATTGCCGACGTGTTTGTGGTCTGGGCCAAGGATGATGCCGGCGAGATTCGCGGCTTTGTCCTGGAAAAAGGCTGGCAAGGCCTGTCCACCCCGGCGATCCACGGCAAGGTCGGTCTGCGCGCTTCGATCACCGGCGAGATCGTCATGGACAACGTGTTCTGTCCGGAAGAAAACGCCTTCCCCGAGGTGCGCGGTTTGAAGGGGCCCTTCACCTGCCTGAACTCCGCACGCTATGGCATCAGCTGGGGGGCGCTGGGCGCTGCGGAGGCCTGCTGGCACACCGCGCGTCAGTATGTGCTGGATCGTCAGCAGTTCGGTCGCCCGCTGGCCGCCAACCAGTTGATCCAGAAGAAACTGGCGGATATGCAGACCGAGATCACCCTGGCTCTGCAGGGCTGTCTACGCCTCGGCCGCATGAAGGATGAAGGCAGTGCCGCGGTGGAAATCACCTCGATCATGAAGCGCAACAGCTGCGGCAAGGCGCTGGATATTGCACGTATGGCGCGCGACATGCTCGGCGGCAACGGCATTTCCGACGAGTTCGGCGTGGCCCGTCATCTGGTCAACCTGGAGGTCGTGAATACCTATGAGGGCACCCATGATGTGCATGCGCTGATTCTCGGGCGAGCGCAGACGGGCATCCAGGCGTTCTTCTAACAGGCCGTGGCAGGTCATACGCTTTACGCGGCAAGGTAATGCCGCTCAAACGGTTGATTTGCACAGCACCTATCCCCGCCGGCGCAAGGAGACGTTGTCGTTCAGGGCAACGCCACTTGCCGCTTGAGGCTTGCAGCGTGAGGCTCCATTTATGTCCGCCCTGTCGCATATCCGCGTGCTCGACTTGTCCCGCGTTCTCGCCGGTCCGTGGGCGGGACAACTGCTGGGTGATCTGGGCGCGGAGGTGATCAAGGTTGAACGGCCGGGCTCGGGAGACGACACCCGGCACTGGGGGCCTCCCTATATAAAGGATGCGCAGGGTAACGACTCCGCCGAAGCGGCCTATTTCCAGAGTGCCAATCGCAACAAGCAGTCGCTGACAGTGGACTTTACCCAGCCGGAGGGTCAGCGCCTGGTGCGTGAGCTGGTCGCGCAGAGCGATGTCCTGCTGGAGAACTTCAAGGTCGGCGGCCTGGCGGCCTATGGCCTGGATTACCCATCGCTCAAGGCCATCAATCCGCGGCTGATCTATTGCTCGATCACCGGCTTCGGGCAGAGCGGTCCCTATGCCAGACGGGCAGGTTACGACTTCATGATCCAGGGACTGGGCGGCCTGATGAGCCTGACCGGTATTGCAGAAGGTGAAGAGGGCGCCGGGCCGATGAAGGTGGGGGTGGCGCTGACCGATATCCTCACCGGGCTTTACGCCACGGTAGGTGTACTGGCCGCACTGAATCAGCGAGAGCAATCCGGTATCGGCCAGCATATCGATGTGGCGCTGCTGGACGTGCAGGTGGCCTGCCTGGCCAATCAGGCGATGAACTACCTGGTGACGGGTGTAGCGCCCAAGCGTCTGGGTAATGCACACCCGAACATCGTGCCTTACCAGGACTTTCCCTCGGCCGACGGCAACTTCATCCTGGCGGTGGGCAATGACGGGCAGTTCCGTAAGTTCTGTGAAGTCGCCGGCATCCCCGAGCTGGCCGATGATCCGCGCTTTGCCAGCAACCAGGCGCGGGTGGCGAATCGTGGCGAACTTATTCCGCGGCTGCGCCAGGCTACGGTATTCAAAAGCACGGCGCAGTGGATTGAGCTGCTGGAAGCGGCGGGCGTGCCCTGCGGGCCGATCAATGACCTGCACCAGGTGTTTGCCGATCCGCAGGTGCAGTCGCGAGGCTTGCGCTTCGAGCTGGCCAACGCGCTGGGTAGCCATACCCCGCAAGTCGCCAGTCCGCTGCGGCTTTCCGCTACGCCGGTGACCTACCGTCTGGCGCCACCCCTGCTTGGGCAGCACACTGAGGCCCTGCTGCAGTCCCGCCTGGGAATGAGCCTGGCGCAGATCATGGCGCTGCGTGCGGCGGGGGTTGTTTGAGCGGCTGCTAAGCTGCGCGGCTGTTTATCTGGGCGCTTTGTGCAGGTTTTTCTCCATCAGGGGTTTACAGTCTGCTGTGCTCATGTAGAATGCGCGCCTCGCTAAGACGAACCGCAGGTTTGGCTAAGCGATAAGTTGTTGAAATGGAAAGAAAATTTCCTGAAAAACAGCTTGACTGAGCAAGGCGACGCGGTAGAATGCGCGCCACACCGAAGCGAAAGAAATTAAGCCAAGGTTGCTCTAAGCGGTTGATAAGAAACGAAAAATTCTTCAAAAACAGCTTGACAGATTGAAGGGCTGCTGTAGAATGCGCGGCCTCGGTTGAGACGAAAGACTTGATCGAAACGCTCTTTAACAAATTGAATCAAGCAATTCGTGTGGGTGCTTGTGGAGTAAGACTGATGTCGCAAGATTATCAGTATCACAAGTAACACTCGTGAATTCGAGAGTTTTTTGCGATTGCTGAGCCAAGTTTAGGGTTTTCTCAAAACCCAATCAGTATTGAACTGAAGAGTTTGATCATGGCTCAGATTGAACGCTGGCGGCAGGCCTAACACATGCAAGTCGAGCGGATGAGGGGAGCTTGCTCCTTGATTCAGCGGCGGACGGGTGAGTAATGCCTAGGAATCTGCCTGGTAGTGGGGGATAACGTTCCGAAAGGAACGCTAATACCGCATACGTCCTACGGGAGAAAGCAGGGGACCTTCGGGCCTTGCGCTATCAGATGAGCCTAGGTCGGATTAGCTAGTTGGTGAGGTAATGGCTCACCAAGGCGACGATCCGTAACTGGTCTGAGAGGATGATCAGTCACACTGGAACTGAGACACGGTCCAGACTCCTACGGGAGGCAGCAGTGGGGAATATTGGACAATGGGCGAAAGCCTGATCCAGCCATGCCGCGTGTGTGAAGAAGGTCTTCGGATTGTAAAGCACTTTAAGTTGGGAGGAAGGGCAGTAAGTTAATACCTTGCTGTTTTGACGTTACCAACAGAATAAGCACCGGCTAACTTCGTGCCAGCAGCCGCGGTAATACGAAGGGTGCAAGCGTTAATCGGAATTACTGGGCGTAAAGCGCGCGTAGGTGGTTTTGTAAGTTGGAGGTGAAATCCCCGGGCTCAACCTGGGAACTGCCTCCAAAACTGCATGACTAGAGTACGGTAGAGGGTAGTGGAATTTCCTGTGTAGCGGTGAAATGCGTAGATATAGGAAGGAACACCAGTGGCGAAGGCGACTACCTGGACTGATACTGACACTGAGGTGCGAAAGCGTGGGGAGCAAACAGGATTAGATACCCTGGTAGTCCACGCCGTAAACGATGTCAACTAGCCGTTGGGTACCTTGAGTACTTAGTGGCGCAGCTAACGCATTAAGTTGACCGCCTGGGGAGTACGGCCGCAAGGTTAAAACTCAAATGAATTGACGGGGGCCCGCACAAGCGGTGGAGCATGTGGTTTAATTCGAAGCAACGCGAAGAACCTTACCTGGCCTTGACATGCTGAGAACTTTCCAGAGATGGATTGGTGCCTTCGGGAACTCAGACACAGGTGCTGCATGGCTGTCGTCAGCTCGTGTCGTGAGATGTTGGGTTAAGTCCCGTAACGAGCGCAACCCTTGTCCTTAGTTACCAGCACGTTATGGTGGGCACTCTAAGGAGACTGCCGGTGACAAACCGGAGGAAGGTGGGGATGACGTCAAGTCATCATGGCCCTTACGGCCAGGGCTACACACGTGCTACAATGGTCGGTACAAAGGGTTGCCAAGCCGCGAGGTGGAGCTAATCCCATAAAACCGATCGTAGTCCGGATCGCAGTCTGCAACTCGACTGCGTGAAGTCGGAATCGCTAGTAATCGTGAATCAGAATGTCACGGTGAATACGTTCCCGGGCCTTGTACACACCGCCCGTCACACCATGGGAGTGGGTTGCTCCAGAAGTAGCTAGTCTAACCTTCGGGGGGACGGTTACCACGGAGTGATTCATGACTGGGGTGAAGTCGTAACAAGGTAGCCGTAGGGGAACCTGCGGCTGGATCACCTCCTTAATCGAAGACACAGCTTCTTCATAAGTTCCCACACGAATTGCTTGATTCACTTGCGAAAAGCGATTGGGTTTAGACCCGAGAGTACGATTGGGTCTGTAGCTCAGTTGGTTAGAGCGCACCCCTGATAAGGGTGAGGTCGGCAGTTCGAATCTGCCCAGACCCACCAATCGAAGGGGCCATAGCTCAGCTGGGAGAGCGCCTGCTTTGCACGCAGGAGGTCAGGAGTTCGATCCTCCTTGGCTCCACCATTTACTCTAATCGCTGAAAGCTCAGAACTGAGCATCTGGTCTTAATGGCTTGGATGTTGAGTTCTGGACTTTGCGCCAGAACTGTTCTTTAAAAATTTGGGTATGTGATAGAAGTAGACCGATGTGTTGCTTTCACTGGCAGCATGTCGAGTCAAGGTAAAATTTGCGTGTTCTCTATGCAAATTTTCGGCGAATGTCGTCTTCACGTTATAGACAGTAACCAGATTGCTTGGGGTTATATGGTCAAGTGAAGAAGCGCATACGGTGGATGCCTTGGCAGTCAGAGGCGATGAAAGACGTGGTAGCCTGCGAAAAGCTTCGGGGAGTCGGCAAACAGACTTTGATCCGGAGATCTCTGAATGGGGGAACCCACCTGACATAAGTCAGGTATCACACACTGAATCCATAGGTGTGTGAGGCGAACCAGGGGAACTGAAACATCTAAGTACCCTGAGGAAAAGAAATCAACCGAGATTCCCTTAGTAGTGGCGAGCGAACGGGGACTAGCCCTTAAGCTTCTTTGACTTTAATAGAACGCTCTGGAAAGTGCGGCCATAGTGGGTGATAGCCCCGTATATGAAAGGGTCTTAGAAGTGAAATCGAGTAGGACGGGGCACGAGAAACCTTGTCTGAATATGGGGGGACCATCCTCCAAGGCTAAATACTACTGACTGACCGATAGTGAACCAGTACCGTGAGGGAAAGGCGAAAAGAACCCCGGAGAGGGGAGTGAAATAGAACCTGAAACCGTATGCGTACAAGCAGTGGGAGCCTACTTTGTTAGGTGACTGCGTACCTTTTGTATAATGGGTCAGCGACTTATATTCAGTGGCAAGCTTAACCGAATAGGGGAGGCGTAGCGAAAGCGAGTCTTAATAGGGCGTTTAGTCGCTGGGTATAGACCCGAAACCGGGCGATCTATCCATGGGCAGGTTGAAGGTTAGGTAACACTGACTGGAGGACCGAACCGACTACCGTTGAAAAGTTAGCGGATGACCTGTGGATCGGAGTGAAAGGCTAATCAAGCTCGGAGATAGCTGGTTCTCCTCGAAAGCTATTTAGGTAGCGCCTCATGTATCACTGCTGGGGGTAGAGCACTGTTTCGGCTAGGGGGTCATCCCGACTTACCAAACCGATGCAAACTCCGAATACCAGCAAGTGCCGAGCATGGGAGACACACGGCGGGTGCTAACGTCCGTCGTGAAAAGGGAAACAACCCAGACCGTCAGCTAAGGTCCCAAAGTTATGGTTAAGTGGGAAACGATGTGGGAAGGCTTAGACAGCTAGGAGGTTGGCTTAGAAGCAGCCATCCTTTAAAGAAAGCGTAATAGCTCACTAGTCGAGTCGGCCTGCGCGGAAGATGTAACGGGGCTCAAACCATACACCGAAGCTACGGGTGTCACGTAAGTGACGCGGTAGAGGAGCGTTCTGTAAGCCTGTGAAGGTGAGTTGAGAAGCTTGCTGGAGGTATCAGAAGTGCGAATGCTGACATGAGTAACGACAATGGGAGTGAAAAACTCCCACGCCGAAAGACCAAGGGTTCCTGCGCAACGTTAATCGACGCAGGGTTAGTCGGTCCCTAAGGCGAGGCTGAAAAGCGTAGTCGATGGGAAACGGGTTAATATTCCCGTACTTCTAGTTACTGCGATGGGGGGACGGAGAAGGCTAGGCCAGCACGGCGTTGGTTGTCCGTGTTTAAGGTGGTAGGCTGATTTCTTAGGCAAATCCGGGAAATCAAGGCCGAGAACTGATGACGAGCGTTCTTTTAGAATGCGAAGTGGTTGATGCCATGCTTCCAGGAAAAGCCTCTAAGCTTCAGGTAACTAGGAACCGTACCCCAAACCGACACAGGTGGTTGGGTAGAGAATACCAAGGCGCTTGAGAGAACTCGGGTGAAGGAACTAGGCAAAATGGCACCGTAACTTCGGGAGAAGGTGCGCTGGTGAGGGTGAAGTATTTACTACGTAAGCCCATGCCAGTCGAAGATACCAGGCCGCTGCGACTGTTTATTAAAAACACAGCACTCTGCAAACACGAAAGTGGACGTATAGGGTGTGACGCCTGCCCGGTGCCGGAAGGTTAATTGATGGGGTTAGCGCAAGCGAAGCTCTTGATCGAAGCCCCGGTAAACGGCGGCCGTAACTATAACGGTCCTAAGGTAGCGAAATTCCTTGTCGGGTAAGTTCCGACCTGCACGAATGGCGTAACGATGGCGGCGCTGTCTCCACCCGAGACTCAGTGAAATTGAAATCGCTGTGAAGATGCAGTGTATCCGCGGCTAGACGGAAAGACCCCGTGAACCTTTACTGTAGCTTTGCACTGGACTTTGAGCCTGCTTGTGTAGGATAGGTGGGAGGCTTTGAAGCGTGGACGCCAGTTCGCGTGGAGCCATCCTTGAAATACCACCCTGGCATGCTTGAGGTTCTAACTCTGGTCCGTTATCCGGATCGAGGACAGTGTATGGTGGGCAGTTTGACTGGGGCGGTCTCCTCCCAAAGAGTAACGGAGGAGTACGAAGGTGCGCTCAGACCGGTCGGAAATCGGTCGTAGAGTATAAAGGCAAAAGCGCGCTTGACTGCGAGACAGACACGTCGAGCAGGTACGAAAGTAGGTCTTAGTGATCCGGTGGTTCTGTATGGAAGGGCCATCGCTCAACGGATAAAAGGTACTCCGGGGATAACAGGCTGATACCGCCCAAGAGTTCATATCGACGGCGGTGTTTGGCACCTCGATGTCGGCTCATCACATCCTGGGGCTGAAGCCGGTCCCAAGGGTATGGCTGTTCGCCATTTAAAGTGGTACGCGAGCTGGGTTTAGAACGTCGTGAGACAGTTCGGTCCCTATCTGCCGTGGACGTTTGAGATTTGAGAGGGGCTGACCTTAGTACGAGAGGACCGGGTTGGACGAACCTCTGGTGTTCCGGTTGTCACGCCAGTGGCATTGCCGGGTAGCTACGTTCGGAAGAGATAACCGCTGAAAGCATCTAAGCGGGAAACTTGCCTCAAGATGAGATCTCACTGGAGCCTTGAGCTCCCTAAAGGGCCGTCGAAGACTACGACGTTGATAGGCTGGGTGTGTAAGCGTTGTGAGGCGTTGAGCTAACCAGTACTAATTGCCCGTGAGGCTTGACCATATAACACCCAAACAATTTGGCTGTTAGACGGTTGAAGTCGACAAACCGAAAATTTGCCTGAACACGCAATACCAAGACATCACATACCCAATTCGCTGTAGCGCCTCAAAACGATACAGCAACAAAATTGCTTGACGACCATAGAGCGTTGGAACCACCTGATCCCTTCCCGAACTCAGAAGTGAAACGACGCATCGCCGATGGTAGTGTGGGGCTTCCCCATGTGAGAGTAGGTCATCGTCAAGCACCTATACGAAACCCCAGCTTCGAAAGA